>REDW01000051.1 GCA_007693325.1 Spirochaetaceae bacterium | reverse complement strand
GGCGGTCGAGTCATCGCGGTTACCGGTAATCTGACATTTCGGGCACACGCGGACCGCATTGTGGGCTTTCGCGACGGTATCGCCCGTTGGAGTACTGGTGTCCACGTCGAGGTTCGAGAAGGATTCGGCACGTATCGAGAAACCTTCGGATGCATGCAGAAGGCGCTGGCAAAGGCGGCTCGGGATGGAGTGGATGTGGTCGGCATCTATATGGCTACCGGTGTGAATCAGGCGTGCATCGACATTGTGCGTAAAAGACAGCTTGCTGGCAAAGTACGGGTAGTTACCAACGATGACTCGGCGGGTATCCGTGCTGCGTTGCGGTCACGCGAGGTGGATTTCACTATCTGCCAGGATCCTATACATCAAGGTTACACTCCGCTCAAGATTCTTTCGGATTACCTCTTGAGTGGTGAGAGACCGGCCTGCGAGTGGTATCGATCACCGATACAGATCGTGGGTGAGAGTAACTCGACCGATTGAGCTGCGAAAAATACTGCGTTATCCGTGAAGAAATGTTTTGACAGCTGCTGAATCTCATGATATCGTTTGTGCAATCGTTGTCAGACAGATTGGGCAGAATACAGGTGACGTAGTAAGGTAGCGCATGGGTTCAATGAAAGACGTGGCAAAGCTTGCCGGCGTATCAGTCAGTACCGTCTCACGCGTTATAACCGGGAATATACCGGTTGAACAGCAGACCCGCGTGCGGGTCGAAGATGCAATCCGGGTGGTGAACTATCGCCCCAACCTTATAGCCCGCGGATTGCGCTCCAAGAACAGCCATCTAATCGGACTGGTGGTGCCGGAGGTGATTCACGCAACTTTTACGTCCTTTATCAAGTACACCGAAGAAATCGTTAATCGTCATGGCTATAACCTGATTCTGGGCAACACCCAGAGCGATCCTGAAGTAGAAGAGCAGTTTATCGACACGCTGCTGCGGCGCAACGTTGACGGAGTTATCTTCTGCCGGGTTTCAGACAAAAGCCGTGTGCTCGGGATCCTCGAGCGTACTAACGTCCCGATTGTGGTGCTCGATCGCTCCCTGGGTTCTGAAAACGTCCATATCCCGCTTGTTTCGCTGAATAACAGAATGGCAGGGGTGCTGGCTGCCGAACATCTCTCCGACCTGGGGCATGCACAGTGTGCCTGTATTACCGGACCGATGGACATTGCGCTCTCGCGCAAGCGTCTGGAAGGGTTCAAGTCGCATATTGAATCGCGTGGCCTGAGCCTCGACACCACTGCAGTAGTGGAAGGAGACTTTCGTTTTGGCAGCGGCGTTCAAGCTATGAGGACGCTGTTTGAACGGCGAGCGAAGTTTTCGGCAATCTGGGCGCAGAGCGATCTGATGGCCATCGGCGCGCTGCAGGAGCTGCAGCGCCGTGGCATAGCTGTTCCCGAAGAGGTCTCCTTGATTGGCATGGATGACATCAATTTTGCCGAAATGATGGTGCCAACGTTGACCACCATTGCGCAGCCGTTCGAGCGCATGTGCGAAGAGGCCGTGCAGTTGATACTTCGGCAGCAGGAGAACAAGCCGGTGCCGGAGAACAGGATTGTGCTCGATCCGGAGCTGATTATCCGTGAGAGCACGGCCCGGAAGTGATTTGGATCGTTTCTGCAATCGATTGTGCAATCGATTCTAGACTTGTCATGAGAGGAGGTGGGATTGCTGCAGAGTGCTGGCGGAGCGGTTAAGAGGTGTTCCGGTCTGGAACAGAATGTATTGACAATGACAATAAGGAGAACAGTATGGGTAAGAGAGTAGCAGTATTAGCAGTATGCGTTGTGTTGTTGCTGAGCATGGCGACAGCTGTCTTCGCAGGGGGCCAAGCCGAACGGCCGGTGGCAACCGAAGACTATCGCTTCACCATGGTTATCTACGGTACAACCGGGAATCCTTTCTGGGCCAAAGTGGTGGCCGGAGCGACAGAGACAGCCGATGTTCTGGGTGTAAACCTGGACATCCAGTATGCCGACGATGATGCAGAACGCCAGATTAATATTCTCGAGACTGCGATCACCAACCAGGTGGACGGAATCGGAATCATAATCAACTACGATGACGCTTATAATCGCGTAGTTCAGCGTGCGATCGATGCGGGTATCCCGGTAATCGCGTATAACATTGATCACTCGTTGGGTGCAGAGGGCAACGCGCGCATGGCGTTTATCGGCCAGGATTTCCAAGTCGCCGGATACCTGATTACCCGTCGTCTGATTGAAGAGGCCGGTATCGGTCGCGGTGATCACGTGGTGGCGCCGGTCGAACACCCGGGGGCGGTCTACGCTCAGCAACGCTACGCCGGTGTTCGTCGAGCACTGGAAGAAGTAGGCGCAACGTCGGAAGTGCTGGATACCGGCGGGGTCTCGCTCGAGGATACCCTTGACCGCCTCACGCAGTACCTGCTGGGTAGAAGGGACACCGCTGCGGTGCTCGCAATGGGTGGAATGCCGATGGAGATGGCGCCACAAGCCATCCGCGATGCCGGACTCGACATCCCCAACGCAGGATTTGATATTTCGGCGCGAATCGTTACCAACATCCTGGAGGGGCGCAGCCTGGCAACCGTAGATCAGCAGCCCTACCTGCAGGGCGCAAATACCGTCATGCAGCTGTATCTGAACAACAAGTACGGTTTGCTCCCGGTTGATATCAACACCGGCGGCGCAATTATCGATCAGAGCAACGCTGAGATCGTGCTCGAACTGGCCGATTCGGTCAGGTAAGGTCTTGTACGTTGACGGTCCGGATTCCGGGCCGTCAGCCATAATCAACATGGAGAATAAGATGGGTGAAACAAACGCCAGACATTCAGGAGCTCGGGCGCTGTTCAATCGCGTCCACGGGTTAAAGTCCGGCAATATCCTTATAGTTTTTGTGGCAATACAAGTGATCGCTATCGGAGCGTCACTGGCATTTCCACAGGACTTTCGCTACTTGTCAACGTCCAACTTGCAGGTCTTGTTCCGTTCCATTCCCACGCTTGGCATCATCGCCATGGGAGTCAACCTGCTGATGATCTCAGGAGAGTTTGATCTCTCGGTGGGGTCAACGTTTGCCCTGGCGTCTTTGGTAATGGCCAAGTTGTTTAACGCCGGCACACCGCTGATCGTTGCCATTCTTGCAGCCATAGCAATAGGCATAATGATTGGCGGGGTCAACGGCTACATTGTCGTAAAATCCAACGTACCATCGTTCATTATTACACTGGGATCGATGTGGTTCTGGCGCGGGATCGTGTTGCTGGTTTCGCAGGCCAGTAATGAAGCGTTCAATCCGGGCCCAGGCATGGATGCGGTCTTCACTGCTTCGATCGGCCCTGTTCAGGTGCAATTTCTCTGGTTTGTAGCGATAGCGATCATCTGCTGGTTCTTTCTCGAGCGCCACAAACTCGGTAACCACATCTTCGCTACCGGTGGTAATGTAAACGCTGCCAGAGCATTGGGTATAAATGTCAAGCGGATCAAGATGATGAATTTCATGATCCTGGGTGCACTGGCGTCCCTGTCAGGAATTATCAGCACCACCAGGGTGAATAATGTCTCACCGATACAGGGTGAAGGCCTCGAACTGCAGGCAATTGCAGCCTGCGTCATCGGTGGTACGGCGTTGATGGGCGGGCGCGGTTCCGTACTGGGTGCGTTTCTCGGTGCTGCGTTGCTTTTCACCGTTCAGGACGTGCTGCTGCTGCTGCGAGCTCCGGGATACTACCTGCGCTTGTTTGTCGGGCTGATCATAATTCTTGCGGTTGTCTTGAATGAGATCCTGAGAAAGAAATAGGAGAGAATTACATGTCGGATACATCCAGGACCGATATCAAAGCGGCGCCGCAGCGGGAACAGACGCCCTATATTGAGATGAGAAATATCACCAAGTACTACGGCGGTACGATACGTGCGCTTCATGACGTGAACTTCCGCATCAATCGGCGCGAGATTGTCGGGCTTGTAGGCGACAACGGTGCCGGAAAATCAACGCTGATCAAGATTATCTCGGGCGTGCTTCAGCCGACTGAGGGTCAGATCTTTGTTGAAGGCAAGGAGACCAAGTTCAGCAGTAGTAAGGTAGCAATGCAGAACGGCATTGAGACTATCTACCAGGATATGAACCTGATAGACTGCATGGATATCATGCGTAACATTTTCTGCGGGCGTGAAACCACCACCTCCATGGGATTCCTCGATCTCAAAGAGATGCAGGAGCGCGCAATGCACCTGTTGAAGAACGAGGTAACCATCGAGGGTATCCGTTCTCCCGAGCAGTTGGTCGGCAATCTGTCGGGAGGTCAGAAACAGGCGGTCTCCATTGCGCGTGCAATGTTTTTCAAGAACCAGGTGTTGTTGCTCGATGAGCCAACCAGCGCTCTCTCGGTACGTGAGACACAGGCTTTTCTCAATCACATCCAGCGCCTGCGGGAAGAGGGCCTTTCGATAGTGCTGGTAACGCATAACATCTTCCACGCCTACCAGGTGGCTGACCGGTTCTTTCTGTTGAGCCAGGGAGAGTGTGTTCTCGATGTCGACAAGTCGGAGACAGACATCGATGAGTTGACCAAGATTATCGTTGCCCACTAAGGAATCAAGAGGGGTAGGACCATGAATCAGCGTGAACGTTTCCTCGAGGTAATGAATTTCAACACCTCGGCGGCGACAATGAAATGGGAGTTTGGATACTGGGGCGAGACTCTGGATCGCTGGTATGCAGATGGCTTGCCCAAGAAGCATTACCCGCAGTTGCCGCAGCCGACGGACCGGGGCGCAACCCCTACGTCGCACCTCTATTCACCGGCGTGGACGTGTGTCAAGCAGGCCAGGCTGCCGCGCGGGATTGCCGCTATGGCGGGGGGGCTCTACTGGCCTACGCAGGGTTTCCCGCTGGACTACGATGTCAGGGATTATTTTGGGATGGACTACACGCAGATTCTGGTGAACGTCAATCTGCTGTTCTGCCCGGCGTTTGAGCCACAGACTGTCCGTGAAGACCAGCGAATTCTAGAGTACCGCGATGTTGATAACGTACGCCGGGTCTTTCTGAAAGACGAAGCCACCATACCAACACCGGTTGAGTACCCGGTGAAGGACTGGGACAGCTGGAAAGCGCTGAAGGAGGAGCGGCTGCGTCTTGACAATATCAAGGCCCGATTCCCCGAGAACTGGGATGAGCTGGTCAAATCCTACAAGCACCGTGATTTCCCGCTTGCTATCGGTGGGTATCCACACGGCTTCTTCGGTACCCTGGTGCATCTGATGGGGTATGAGAAACTATTCATCAACTACTATGATGACCCCAAACTAGTGCACGATATGCTTTCCACCTTTACCGACCTGTGGATTGCTATCTACTCAGAGGTGCTGACGTACACCGATATCGATCTTGTGCAGATCTGGGAAGACATCTCGGCCGGTACCGGTTCGATGGTCTCACCGGATATCATTCGCGAGTTCATGCTGCCGTACTACAAGCGCTTCACCAGCTTTCTCAAGGGTAAGGGGGTCGACCTGATCTTTGTTGATACTGATGGTGACTGCTTTGACATTATTCCGCTGTTCATTGAAGGCGGTGCGACGGGAATGTACCCGATGGAAGCCAGCTGCGGCATGGACATCGTCAAGGTCCGCAAAGCGTTTCCCGATCTCAAAATGATGGGAGGGATTCCCAAGTCCGAGATCGCGCAGGGGCGCAAGCGCATCGACGAGATGCTCGAGCCGGTACAGGAGGTGCTGAAGAGTGGAGCGTTTGTCCCATTCGGTGACCATTTTGTGCCGCCGGAAGTGCCGTGGAAAGACTTCTGCTACTACCGCGAGAAGCTGAACTCTATGATTGACGCGGCTGCCTCGGGACGCTGATAGCCACCCCCATATCCGCAACGGAGAGACTAATGAATTTGAGCACAAGAATTCGAGATGCGTTCAAGCAGAGCAACGGAATACTGCGTCTTGCTCCCAACTTTGTGCCGCGCCGTTTTGCCCGCGCCGGCTGCCGGCTGCGGCTGCACCCGAATGACTACTACGCGTTGGGGACCGCGCGTGGCTCGATCAAAGAACGGTGGTTCTCGTCGGTTATTCCGGCAATGAACGGTGAGCTGGCAGCAGCAGATGAGGGGCTGAGCTACGTTACACCGGATGACAATTCGGAGCACCGCTTTCTGCTGAAGGATGCCGTGGCCGAGTTGGGCAGCGAGTTGATCGGCACGGAGCTTATGCAAAAGTTTGGTACATGGCCGATGTACTCCAAATTCTTTGACTACGAGACTCCCTTGTTTCACCATCTGCATCTTGACTTCGACAAGGCCGCGGCTGTGGGAATGCTCGCCAAACCCGAAGCGTACTACTTTCCACCGCAGCTGAATAACCACCTTGGCTCGTTTCCGGTGACCTACTTCGGTTACGACCCGGACGTGAGTCTGGAGGAGGTAGTAGAGCGGCTGCTACGTTACGAAGCCGATGACAACCGTATCACCGAGCTGTCACGTGCCTATCGGATCGAACTCGGTACCGGCTGGTACACACCTCCGGGCGTAGTGCATGCGCCTGGATCGGTCCTGACCTACGAACCGCAATGGAATGCCGATGTAAACTCGGTCCATGAGAACGTTACCTCCGGTGAAGTCTATCCGTACGACTTCCTGGTTGAGAACTGCCCGCCTGACAAGAAGCGCGACATTGACTACATCGTGAGTCTGATGGACTGGGAGAAGAACATCGATCCCCACTATCGCAAGACCTACTTTCGGCCGCCGGTTGCAGAGCACGAAGGCGAAGACTACAGCGAGAATTGGGTTGTCTACGGTAATCCATATTTTGGTGCCAAGGAACTGACTGTTCCTCCCGGTGGCAAAGCGGTAGTCGAAGATCAGGCCGCCTACGGGTGCATTCTGGTTCAGGGCTTCGGGAGCTTCGGAGGGCAGCATGCAGAGACTGCTACGATGCTGCGGTTTGGCCAATTGAGCGCTGATGAGTACTTTGTCTCCGAGGCATGTGCCCGCGCAGGTGTCGAAGTACTCAACCACAGCAGATGTGAACCGATGGTGATTCTGAAACACTTCGGCCCTAATCACCCGAAGATGCCTTAGGCCATCGGGGATGATGACGGAGAAAACGCCAGACGCGGGGCTGCCGAGCCTCCCGGTAATCCACTTTGTTTCCGGTTTTCTCGGCAGCGGCAAGACCACCGCGATTGTCGGTCTCTGCCGGCTGCTGATGGGGCAGGGTGTGCGCACGGCAATTGTGACCAATGATCAGGGCCGGCGGCAGGTGGATCTGGCGTTTGCGCGTGCCGGCGGAATTCCGGCGGTGGCGGTGAGTAACGGCTGCCTCTGCTGCCGCTGGGATGATTTTGAAGAGCGGGTGCTTGCGCTGGCCGCCGATGAACAGCCGCAGCTGATCTTTGCCGAGTCGGTTGGCTCGTGCGCCGATCTGGTTGCTACGGTGATCAAGCCGTTTACGGAGTTCCGTGACCGACTGCGTCCGCGTGGCCGGCTCAGCACGTTTGTCGACATCCGGATGCTCGAGGCGCGCCTGACCGGCGTTACTCTGCCGTTCAGCCAGAATGTTCTCTATATCTTTGACAAGCAGCTCGAGGAAGCCGATATAATTCTGGTCAACAAGCGCGACCGCTTCTCAGATGAAAGCGCACGTGCCGACCGTGTGCATGAACTGGCGCGTCAGCGGTTTCCCCATGCTGCGGTCATCCTGAGTAGCGCGCTGGATAACGATGATCTGCTGCGCTGGAACCAACTGCTCAGTCAGTACGATGGAGTACAGGAGCCTGCCGCGCTGGAAATCGATTACGAGCGCTACGCTGCCGGTGAGATGGAGCTGGCGTGGCTCGATCAGGTGGTGCGGGTGCGCGCCGCACCCGAATGCCGCGCTGCGGCTATCGGACTGATTCAAAGGCTGGCCGCGGGGTTACAAGGTGCGTCAGCAGCGGTTGGCCACTTCAAGTGCACGCTGACCCCGGTACGCCCGGCGGCCGACGGCGCAGCAGAAAGCACCGGCGCTACAATCAAGCTCAGCCTCACGACGATGGATGCAGCGGATGACCTGATCCGGCAGCTGGACGCGCTGCCGCGCCGCATGGGCCCCGAGGCCGAGTTGACGATCAACATCCGTGCTCTGGCAGAGCCGTTGCAGCTCAAGGCGGTGGCGGACAGCGCCGTTGCCGCCACTACAACCGCGTTTGCGGCCATGATCAACGTTACCGACCAGCACGCATTCCGTCCCGGCTACCCAACTCCGGTCCACCGGTTCAGCCGGAAGAACAAGGACTAACACCCATGCAAGCGGTACTGCTCGGCATCGATCTTGGTTCCTCGAGTGTCAAAGTGATCGCAATTGATCCTGATGGATGCTTGCTTGCCGGCGCTTCGCGGCCGTATCGTAACTACAGTCCCGCAAACGGATACGTCGAACAGGACCCCGCCGAGTGGTGGGAACAGGCCGCAGCGGCCGTGCGCGAGTGTATTGCCGCTGTTTCCGGTCAGGCAGCCGGGTTCTCGGTTGAGGCCATCGGCCTGACCGGGCAGATGCACACCTTTGTCTGCCTGGACCGCGACGGGGCAGTTGTGCGGCCGGCTATAACGTGGATGGACGGTCGCGGCGGACGCCTGGCGCAGACCGTGGCACGGCGCGCTGACAGCGACGCGCTGATGGCGGTGATCCGCAACCCGGTTGTCTCGGGGATGACGCTTGTGTCGCTGCTGTGGATGAAACAGAACGAGCCGCAGCTGCTGGAGCGCACCTCGGTTATGCTGCACGCCAAGGACTGGGCACGATACCGCCTGACCGGCACTCTGGGCAGCGACCACACCGACGCCTCTGCAACACTGCTGTTCGATCAGCAGCAACGCGGCTGGTCGGCCGAGATTTGCGCGGCTTTTGAGCTGCCGTACCACGTCCTGCCGCCGCTGTCGCGGTCGTGGGAACCGGTGGGAAGGCTCACGCGGCACGCTGCAACGGACCTCGGCCTGCCGGCCGGAATTCCGGTTGCCGCTGGAGCCGCCGATCAGCAGGCGGCAGCGGTGGGCAACCGCGTGATTGAGCCCCTGGACATGCAGCTGATGATGGGAACAGGCGCTCAGGTGTTTTCTGCGTGCGGCCACCTGCCGGCGCATTACAGCGTGGGTATGAATACGTTCTGTCACGTTCGTGACTGGGCCCTGCAGGGTAGCGTGCAGAATGCGGGGCTTGCGCTGGGCTGGGTCAGCCGGACGCTCGGACTGAGCTGGGATGAGCTGTTTGCCTGCAGCACCGCACTCGCTGTGGGCTCACCGGTTTTTGTGCCGTATCTGACCGGAGAGCGGTCACCCGAGGTGGTCCACCAGCCATCGGGGGCATGGATCGGGATATCTTCGTCTTCCACGCGGCTAAACCTCGCAGCGGCCGCGATTGAAGGGGTTGCCTTCAGTATTGCACAGTCAGTGAAGCAGGTCCGCGAACAGAGCGCGGCGGACAGATCAACACTGATCCGCTGCAGCGGCGGTGGAACGCGGTCCGATCCGTTCATGCAGTTGATCGCAGACCTGGTAGAGCTTCCACTGGCGCGGATGAACTCAGTTGACGCCAGCTCCCACGGCGCTGCGCTGTTGGGCGGGGTGGCGGCGGGCGTCTACGCCGGTCTGGAACAGGCAGTTGAACAGGCCGGACTCCTGGTCTCCGCGCAGGTTGATCCTGATGCGCAGATCGCCGAGCGTCTGGCCGAGCGTCTGGAGCGCGTTGGCCGCATCCGGGCGCAGGTGCTGGCAATCCAGCCATAGAAGCGTTAGACTCGCCACACGGAGAACCTTATGAAAATCGATTTTCGCGACGCCGTCTGGCTGAATCCGCCGCACAAACACAGCGTTGGCGCCGAGTCGGTTGAGATTGTGACCGATCCGTCAACAGATCTGTGGCAGCGCAGTTACTACGGGTTTCAGAAGGACAACGCGCCGGCACTGCTGGTGGAAAGCCGGCAGAACTTCAGCTTCACTACCAGGGTATTGTTCGACTATCGGTCTCGCTTTGATCAATGCGGCCTGATCATCTATCTCGACAGTCAGAACTGGTTCAAAGCCTCCATTGAATACGAGAACACGGCGTTTTCACGCCTCGGCAGCGTAGTAACCAACGCCGGTTATTCGGATTGGGCTACCACTGATATCGCTACGCCTGCTTCGATCTGGTATCGGCTCAGCCGGCGCGGGCCGGATTTCCTGATAGAGTCATCTGCCGACGGTAACCAGTTCAGCCAGATGAGAGTTTTCCATCTGCACGCGCTTGGCGAGACCACCACGGAGATGGGAGCCGCCGATCCGCCGCTGCCGCCGGCCGCATCGCTGCGCTACGGTCTCTATGCGTGCAGCCCGGGTGATTCCTCGTTCAGCGCGCGCTTCACCGATTTCTCGCTGCAGCCGTGTTTGTGGCAAGCCCACGCGGCCGACTCCTGAGGACCGCCGCGCAGCCGCGTGCTCAACCGGCCGGTGCGCCGCCTCCATCGAGCAGAGCAGCAATTCTGGCGTTGAGCTGTTCGCCGTGCTCGCGAACCGCTTCAATGTGCTGCAGCATGGCTTCGGCTTCGCGGTTGCGCTGCTGCAGCTGCTCAACCGCACCGATCAGTGACTCGGTGTGCTCGCGGTAGGCGGCAAAGAGCGTGCGGAAACGGTCCAGTTCTCCGCTGCCGCTTTCAGCATACGCCGACAGCTTACTGTTGCGCTGCAGCAACTGTTCAGTGCCGCTTCGGATAGTCTCGATATCGGTCACAAACCCGCCCAGTGAGGTATCCAGGCGCTTGATCGCAGGCGCTGAGTCCTTGACCACCGAGTCAATTGCGTGAAACACACTACCGGCTTGCGAGACCCGCGCGGCGCCACCTTCTACCGCGCTGTTCATGCTCTTGACCACGTCTGTGATTGACGACGCGTGAACTGCAGCCTCGTCTGCCAATGAGCGCACCTCGTTGGCAACCACGGCAAACCCGCGTCCGGCGTCCCCCGCGTGGGCAGCCTCTATCGAGGCGTTCATCGCCAGCAGATTGGTCTGCGCTACTATTCTTTTGATCAACTCGATCGATTCCTGCAGCCGGCCGCGCTGGGCACTTACATCCTGCATCTGCTGCACCGCAAATGTGATGTGCGATCCTCCGGCGGAGACCGAGTCGGTCAGTCGCTCCAGCGCTGCCTCCACGGTGTGTACATCCGCGCTGACGGCGCTCATCCTCTCCAGCAACTGCTGCTGCGACAGCGCGTGGGTTTCCACCACCTGCGCCTGAGCGGACGACTCGCCGGCTATCCGGCTCATTGATTCATCGAGGCGCTCAAATCCACTGTCCGCGTCCGTGGACTGCTCGCGCATCTGCAGCGAATTGCGGTGCAGATCCTCGACTCCGCTGCGGTAGGCTTCGAATACCTCGCTGATTCGCCGCAGCTCCAGCGACAGCTCGCTCTGATCGGTGGCGCTCTCGCCGCGTAAGTCACGAACTCGAGCCAGCACACTCTCCAGCCGCTGGACCATCTCGCGCTGCGCAGCGCTCTGTTGATCCAGCTCCTCGGTCAACCGGTCCTGGATGGAGCTGATACTCACCACGGTTCCGCCGGCAACCAGCAGAATCACCGCAAAGATCGGAATACGCGATATCAGCATCGGCACCCCGCTGTAGTAGATTGCGCCGCTGAAAGCGGCCGCGGTAATCACAGTTGCAACGGCGGTATAGCGAAGACTCACCAGGAGACCGCTGGGTATCAGAACCACCATACTCAGGCCGAGCAAGCTGACTGCAACCGCGGCATACTCGGTTCCCAGTCCGGCGGTGGCAAAAGCAACCGCGACTATTAGCAGCAGGTCCACGCTGAGAAAGAGCGCATTACCAACTGCTCGCATGCCGCGCAAGACCAGGATCAGGCTGACAACGTTGAACAGCAGTCCCAGCGATGCGCCGATCCCTGCTGCCGTGTTGCCGATGACAAAAAAGAACGCCGGCGCCAGGATCAACAGCGAGAGTGTCAGAACCAGGATGAAGGCAACGCTGATTCTCTGCTGCCGTCTGTGCACGGTGTTGGCGTGGGTCATCATTGGAGCTCCTTGCTGATTGTCCTGGCTCGAAGTATAGTGCCTCGGCGCGCTGGATGCCAGCCCGCACAATTAATTTGACATATCTGAATAATCTGAATATACTGATAACGCCTCATTGGAGCCGGCAAAGGAGTTAGCGATGGATCTGTTGGATAGCAGACTACGAGTGGACGCGGTACTGTCTGTCGATGAACGCGGCCAGATGGTGTTGCCAAAGGACATCCGCCGACGCGCCGGGATCGAACCGGGTGACAAATTGGCGTTGGTGAGCTACGAGAATCAAGGTGCGGTCTGTTGTCTCTGGCTGATGAAGACCGAGCAGTTACTCGGTTCGGTGCGCCAGAGCCTTGGGCCCTTGATGGATGCGCTGGCCGAGAATCAGGGCGCAGGAGAATAACAATGAACGATATACGCCAGAGCGTGCGTTCCCGCTACGGCAGCGTAGCGCAAAAAGGCAGCCGCTGCTGCGGGGAAGAGGGCGTTGCATCGAGTAGCTGTTGCGGCAATGCAGAGCAGGTTGGAATTGCCAACGGCTATTCGGCGGCTGAGCTGTCCGCGGTGCCCGAGGGATCCAACCTCGGGCTGGGATGCGGCAACCCGACCGCAATCGGTTCGCTGCAGACCGGTGAGACGGTGCTGGACCTGGGCTCCGGCGCCGGGTTTGACTGTTTCATCGCCGCTGCCAGGGTTGGTGCGGCGGGGCGCGTGATTGGACTTGATATGACACCGCAGATGATCGAGCGCGCCCGAGCCAACGCGCAACGCGGCGGCTTCGACAACGTCGAGTTTGTCCAGGGGTATATCGAGCAGATACCGCTGCCCGACGCTTCGGTGGACGTGGTTATCTCCAACTGCGTCATCAACCTGTCAGTTGACAAGCCGCAGGTGTTTCGCGAAGTAGCTCGTGTGCTGCGCCCATCCGGGCGCATGTATGTCTCGGATCTGGTACTGACGCGGCCCCTGCCGCGGGTGCTGCAAAGAAGCGCTGCGCTCTATTCGGCCTGTGTGGCCGGGGCGATGACCAGAGACAACTACCTGGAGGCCATTCGTGCTGCCGGGCTGCACCAGGTCGAGATCATCTCCGAGCGCAGGTACGCGGTGGATCTGCCTTCCTCCGATCCGGTGATGTCACCGCTGCTACGCTTCAGCAGAATCATTCCGTGGCTGCGTAAGCGGTTGGAAACGGTGGTGAGCCTGTCGGTCAGGGCGTCTGTTCCTCGCTGATGCGGTACGGCAGATCGGCCGGCGGGTACTGGTTGCGATAGGTGAACAACAGCTGCAGATTGACCATCCGGCCGCCGTACTCGATGTAGGTGGTGCGCCAGTCCAGCGGCTCGCCGTTCAGCAGCAGATCGTAACGTCGACGCAGCGCCGCGGTTGGTGCGTCGCGGTCAACTTCCACGAGCACCGCGCGCACCTCGCGTACCGCAATGTTGCTGCGGCTACCGCCCGGGCTCCAGCTCTGCAGCAGCCCGGCGCGCCGGATCATCCACAGCGCCTGGGTGGCGTCGTAGGCGTTGAGGCTAAACGGATCGCGGGTAGGAACAATTGCCGTTGGTGGCGCAGGCTGCTCCAATGCGGAGGCTGACAGCGCAACCAGCGTGAGCAACGCTGCCAGGATGACTACCACACTGCGCCGCCGCGCGGGCGCGCTAGCGCAGCACAATTGGTTTCCCCCGTGCCGGCTCCGCGGCAAAGCGCAGCCCCAGTCCAATCAGGTTGACGGTTACCTCACGGTCTTCAACTTCTTCGATGTCGCCAACGCGCGTGTAGTGCAGGAAGAGGTCCAGATTGGCAAAGTCTCCCGGTAGACGGACGCCCAACTCGCTGTAGAAATCAACGTCGGCGCCACCGCCGCGCAGAAACAGCAGCTCGGGTTCAAGGTAGACAAACGCGTGCGGTCCGGCGGCCGCGTTACCCGCACGGCGCTGCCGGCGCTCGGACTGCTGCAGCGGGATATCGGCCCAGGCGCCGATTGTCGTCTTCCAGAAGGCGCGCGGCGGGCCGTAAGGCGGATCCCAGATATCGTACAGATCGAGCCAGCCGCTGCGCAGATATCCCTCGGCCTCGACGGCGTCCCAACGCAGCGGCGGCGGCATGAGGCCTGCGCGCAGGTAATCGGCAGTGTTGATTCGGTACGGGTCATCGGCGTCATCACGGAACGGATGAAAACTGTGACGTGAGTATTCCAGCAGCAGGTCAAGCCGGCCGAGGCGGTACGCGAGATTGATACCGTATTCGTAGTGCACCGCATCCATGCGCCACTCGACCTCGGTCGGCGGATCCCAGTCTTCCGGCCCGGGGCCGGAGGTCAGTATCGAAGCAAACAGCAGCCCGACAGCGAATTGCGCGTTATGCTGGAACACCGTAGCGGCACCCGAGGAGCGGACCTCGAACAGATCGTAGTTACTGCCCTTGAAGTCGTAGCGCCAGTGTCCGAATGTGAAGTATCCCGCCGGGACCCACGTCTGGGAATCCGCGGTTACCGAGCGCAGCGGATTGGCTGCGGCCGGCGGCTTGGTGTATTCGCGCGCCGCCACAGGGTTTGAGGCGACGAGTATCCCCAGCAGTGCAAGACCGGCAAATTTACGTAGCATCACACTAAGTTTCTATCAGCGGGCGGCAATCGTCAAGCGCAGCTGTTCAGGGACGATAGCTGCCGACGCGGCTGCTGCCGGCAATGCCGGTGCCAACGCCGATAGAGATGCGCCAGTCGGCGCCGTCATCGTCAAAGATGACCGACGGCGACAGCGTGGCGTAGGTGCGCCCGGCCAGCTGGTACCGCAGCTCTACCTCGGTTCGAAACGAGGTAGCTCGCTTTCCACCGCGTGAGGCGCCGTTGTACGGTGTACTGTAGAGGTCCACCTCGCTGTTTTGATCGAGCAGCAGCAGCCGCAGTGCGCTGCTGAAACCGGCATCGGTCTCGACCTGACCGCCCAGGTGTGCCCAGAAGGCGCCGGGCCCGTAGGGTGACGTCAGCGGCATGGCGCGGTGCGGTCCCACCAGGTCCATGCGGTAGATGGCGCGCGACAGGCGCTCTTCATCGTCAAAATTGCCCCACAGGTCGTGCGTTGTGCCGATCTCGGCGTCAGCGATGAAGCGCACCCCCCGGCGGCGCTGCTGGTAGACGGCGCCGGCAACGTAGGCCCCGATGGTGGGAATAGCGTCATCGCCGTAGCCGATCATCTCAGCGTCCATATCGTCAAAGCCGAACAGAACGTAGGTCTCGAGCCCCGCTGCGGCAGCGTACGAGAGGTCGACCATTACGCTGAGATTGTTGGGCACGATGTTGGCGTTGTGGCGGCTGAACACCGGGAAGAGGTCTGCCAGATGAAACTCGTTCATCTGGCGCACTATTATGGTTCGCCCCCCGATAGCGGCGCGCAAACGGCCAAAGTCCCACTCAAAGCGATGAATGCTGTTGAGAATGATGTTCTGACCCCAGTCGTACAGCTCGCGCTCGAGCTTATCCAGGCCGTTGTTGTCAGCCCGGCGTTCTTCGATCGTCTGGCGGTTCTCCATTGTGGCCCAGATCATGGTCATGGTCAGCGGGCCCAGCGGCAGCTTGACGCGCAGGGCGTCCAGAAACGGTACTTCGTGTGAGACGTAGAGTGAAGTCCGCGGCGCCGGACCGATGTGCACGTTCTGCCTGCCAAAGACCGTCTCGAGCGGGCCAAAGAAGTACTGCGCATAGCCCTCGCGCACAAAGTTGTACTCTGCTGAGAACGGACGGCGCTCGCGGTAGGACGGATAGTTGGTGTAGCCGCTATTGTTGTACTCGGCAAAAGCATCGCCGCGGATGAACAGCGAACCCAGCGCGTCGTGCGTGTATCCCAGACGTAGTACGGCAAACGGATCGATCTCGCGCACCTTCTCAGAGAAGTCATCGTAGTTGTCGATGTCGATATTGTAGCTGAACGCCTCGAGGTAGAAGTCGAGCGCGGCCGACACCGTGATGTCTTCATCGTTGTAGTCCAACTGCTCCAGGTAGGCGTCGATGTCCGATGCAAGCGCGGCCGCCTGGGGTAGTTCTGCCAGCTGCAGGGCACGGCGCTGCAGATCGCGCCTGGAGAGCGGGAACGAGGTCTCGGGAAAGCTGAGCCGTGCCAGGCTGTAGAGGTAGCGCAGATCCTGCACTTCGCGGCTGTAGGGCTGGTAGACGTTTTGTGCCCACGCGCTGCAGGCCATAACCAGTAACAGCAGCCAGATGGTAGTTTGTTTCATCACGCGCGCCATTCTATCACATACCAGGCAGGGAGAGAAACAGAATCAGGTAGAGCGGCAGTACTACCAGGTAGAGGACATTGGTCACCAGCAGGGTGAAGGCGGTCTGCTGTTCGTTAACCCCGGCAAACGAGGCCAGCACCGACAGGCTGGTAGCAGGCGGTATGTGCGTCTGCAGAAACAGCACCCAGCGTACCGCTGGTGCGGCGTTCAGCGGCAGCAGCACCAGGAAGTAGCCTGCGTAGTAGATAGCCGGCAGCAGAGCAAAGCGGATAATCGATACCGCCAGCGCGGAAACCCGCAAGTGGGCATCACGCTGCCGGTTGAACTGCAAATCGGCGATGAATGAACCGAGCGCAATCAGTATCAGCGGCAGCGTGATAGAGCCAACCTGGTGCAGCGCCGCGTGTACGTGGTAGAACGGCAGCGCCGGGTCGAACAGCCAGCGCTGCACACCGAGCAACGGCACCGCGAGCCCGGCCAGAATCCCGATAACCGGCGGAGACAGCAGCTGACCCGGTTTCAACCGCCCGCGATGGCCGCCCACGATGGCGCTGCCGACTGACCAGAGCAGCGGACTGAAGCCGATCAGATAGACCCCGATCAGCAGGATCGGCTGGCTGCTGCCGAAGCGCTCGGCCACCAGCGGGATAGTCACGGGCACAATTTCGGCAACAGTCAGCGGGATATAGGCGGAGTTGCCGATGCCGCCCAGCGCAATGGCGGCGCCGCGGTCGGGCGGTGCAAAGCGCAGCGCGGTAAAGATCAGCGCCGAGAGAGCGATGCCGATCAGAAAGATGGCGGCGCCGGCAAGCGCAACCGGCCAGGCGCCCAGCACCTGATCGAGCGAGGTACGGCTCAACGCGGCAAAGAAGTAGGCCGGCAGTCCGATGCGCACTACCAGCGAGCTCAACTGCGTGAAAAACGGGCGCGGCCAGATATTGCTGCGCCGGATTACAAAACCGAGACCGGTCAGCAGGAACAGCTGTGCGGCGGCGTAGAAGGCCGGAATTGCGTAGGCGGACATCCGCAGCGTTGCCGGTCTACACCATCGGCTGCGTACGGTGCACCAGCTGGATGCAGACGCCAAACGGATCGCGCAGCATCATCAGCTCATCGTCACCGGCAACACGGTAGTCTTCGGCAATCTGCGCCCCGGCCTTGATCAGCTGCTGCGCGGCCGCCTTGACATCGTGCACCGCAAAAGCGAGGTGAAAGCTCAGAAAGTGCTGGTTTGCGAGGTCGAGCCGGGCGGCGCCGTCGTTGGCGTAGAGCTCCAGGACCACGCGGCCGGCCGCGTCCGCCAGGAAACTGGCTGCGGCGGGTACTGAACGCACCACGCGCAGATTGAGATTCTCCACGTACCAGCGTTCAGCGGTCTGCTTGTCGGCTACGTTCAGCGCCAGGTGCTCAAAGGTGAAATCAGGGTAGTCGGACATTGCGTGCTCCTTCATGCCGCATAGTATAGCCTAACCTTGGGCCGCGGCCACCCCCAGCAGGCGCATGTGGTTGTCAAAATGGCGCTGCAGATAGCCGTAGTACATCTCGTCGTGCGTATGCAGTAGCGCAAAGAACCGGTCACGGATTTCCGGATCGCGCAGCAGACCGCCGTAGGAGATGTGCAGCAGCTGGCGGCAGTTGGGATCATCCAGGAACGCCGGCAGTTCCACGTCGTTCTTGCTGCCGACCTCCGCGATAGCATCGATGTCGGCGGTGATGTGGTACTGCTTGCGCGCTTCGGGAAAGTACTCAAACGCCTTGCGGTGAATGGTGCGGTAGAACGCCGGCTCACACGCCGCGATGACCCTCAGACTTTCGAGCCAGCTGGTGCCTGCGGTCTTGAGGTGCAGCCGCCCGCCGCTGTGTCTGCCGACGTGCGGGTAGACCGAGAACTTGTCGCTGCCCGAGTGGACCGAGATCTTGTACATGCCGAAGTGCTCGGCAATCCGGCAGTGCACAATCAGCTGCTTTTCGAATTCCGCGATGTCCCCGATGTAATCGATAGCTTTCTGGAATTCACCGATGAAGCGCGGTGCAAGCGAGTTTACCGTGACACCGCGGCGCTGCAGCTCGGAGGCGATAAAGAGGTGGTGCGATGGCAGCGTTGGAGTGGTGGTCTCGTCGATGCTGATCTCCAGGTCGTAGGCGTTGCCGGTCTTCTGCTTGAGATGATCGTTGACTACCTGGGAGAAATCCAGCGCCGGACCGTACATGACCGCGCACAGCCGCGCCTCTTTGGCGCTGATTCTGACAACAGTATCGCTATCCAGATTGAAGTTGCGGCCGGCGTACTCTGACTCTACGCGCGCCTGGAAATCGGCGCTCAGCGCCGCAAACCCGGCGTTGATCTTTGAATGTGGCCAGTCTGCCACTTCGGGGCGCATCACTTCCGTCAGGTCGAGCGTGATCATCGGCATGTGGACTGCCAGCGCGTTATCGATTGCCTCGATCGTCTTGAGGTGATCTCCGTCGGCGCCGTAACCGCCGCTGTAGCCCTCCTGGAAAACGGCAAACGACGCGTCGGCAACAACGTCGGCAAAGGTGCGCCCGGTGAATTCCAGCTCGCGGATGCTCTGCTGCGCCAGTACCGGTGCCAGAGCGTAGTTGCGTGCCGCACGCAGATGGCCCGGCGTGGCGCGGCCGAGGCGGTCTCCCATGCCTACGGTGGTGCGCCGATCGCGCAGCGACAGCGGCCGCGTGAAGCCGAACAGCTGGTGCAGCCCGGCAGTATGGGCTGCGGTGGGCGCAATCAGCTGTGCGTGATAGCCCTCGACCTTCTGTAGCGGCGCTTCAAACGGCGAGTCAAATGCAGCGGGTCCCAGCGCCAGCAGAGAGCGCCTGCCGGCGTCGCGGACTATAGCGTAGACCACTCCGTTACTCTCTTGCAGAGAGCGCACGTAGACTGCGTTACCGCTGTCATCGGCTATGCTCTCGATCCCGTCCTGCAGCAGCGCCGCTTTGCGTGCCGGCAGTGCTGCTGCATCGGCTGCGCCGTGCTTGCGCAGAATCTCTATCCACGGTTTCACCATACTATACCTCTATACCAAAGTAGTTGACCGCGTTGTTCCAGCAGATGTCCTCCACCATCTGCCCCAGCAGTTGCATGTCGTTGGGGGCTTCACCGTTTTCCACCCAGCCGCCGATCAGGTCGCACAGGATGCGGCGGAAATACTCGTGGCGCGGGTAGGAAAGGAAGCTGCGCGAGTCTGTCAGCATGCCGATGAAGCGGCTCAGCAGCCCCATATTTGCCAGCGCCACCATCTGCCGCTGCATGCCGTCTTTCTGGTCATTGAACCACCAGCCGGAGCCAAACTGCATCTTGCCGGGAACCGAACCGTCCTGAAAGTTGCCCACCATGCTGGCAACCAACTCGTTGTCGCGCGGGTTGAGGTTGTAGATCACCGTGCGCGGTAGCTGGTTGGTCTGATCGAGCAGGTCCAGCAGCCGCGCCAGCGGTGCGGCAACAACGCCGTCCGCCATGGAGTCAAAGCCGCTGTCCGGTCCTATTGCAGCCACCATGCGGCTGTTGGTGTTGCGCAGCGCGCCGATATGCAGTTGAAACGCCCAGTCCAGTTCATGGTAGATGCGGCCGAGGAACAGCAGCATGTGGGTACGAAACTTCTCGGCTGCTTCGGTATCGGGGGCGGCGCCGCTCAGGGCGTGCTTGAAGATGGTCTTGACCTGCGATTCGCTGGCCGCGCGCGCCACCGGCAGCGTGAGTGCGTGGTCACTGATGCGCGAGCCCAGTGCGTGAAACAGCTCGATCCTGCTTCTCAGCGTCTGTTTCAGGTCGTCCAGACAGGAGATCGAAACGCCGGCCGCGGCACCGAGTCTGTCCAGGTACTCGCGGTACGCGCCTGGTTCTTCAATTGCCAGCGCCTTGTCCGGGCGGAATCCGGGGACTACCCGGGTGCCGATCGACGGATCGGCGGCGATCGCCTTGTGGTGCTGCAGGTTGTCTGCCGGATCATCGGTGGTGCATATGAAGCGCACGTTCATCTGTTTCAGGATGCCGTTGGTACTGAAATCAGGCTGCGCCAGCAGCGCGTTTGTCTGCTGCCACACCTCGGCGGCGCTGCTGCCGTTGAGCAGCACATTGCGTATGCCAAACGGTTTGGACAGCTCTATGTGGGTCCAGTGGTACAGCGGATTGCCGATAGTGCTGGGAACGGTTTCGGCCCAGCCCTGGAACTTGTCGCGGTCAGACGCGTCCCCGGTAATCAGGCGCTCGGGTACGCCGTTGGCGCGCATCGCACGCCACTTGTAGTGGTCACCGGCCAGCCAGATCTGGCTGATGGTGTCAAACTGATGATCGGTGGCAATCTTGTCTGCAGGAATATGGCAGTGGTAGTCGTAGATCGGCATCGGTTCGGCGTGTTCGACGTACAGACGCCTGGCGGTCTCGCTTCCCAGCAGGAAGTCATCGCCCAGGAATTGTTTCATGTTGCTATGCTCCCCGTCCTCAGACGTTGTAGGTGAGGTAGCCACCGTCAATAGGAATAGTGACTCCGGTCACAAATCCCGAGGCTTTGTCACTGGCCAGGTAGACCGTGGTTCCCTTGATCTCGGTCACATCGCCAAAGCGGCCAAACGGGGTATGCTCGATAATCGCCGTGCCGCGATCGGTCAGCTCGCCGGTATTCTCGTCCTTGATCAGCAGCGCTCTGTTCTGATGGCCGATAAAGAAGCCCGGTGCAATGCCGTTGACACGGATGCCGTGCCCGGCAAACTCGCGTGCGTTAGCCAGCGTCAGGTTCATGACCGCCGCTTTGGCTGCCCCGTAGGCGCTGACGCCCGACAGCGGAATGTAGGATGCCATCGAGGCGATGTTTATGATCGATGCCTTGAGCTTGTTCTCAATCCAGTAGCGTGAGAAGATCTTGGTTGGAATTACCAGCCCGGCCATCACATTCATCACCAGCACCTGCTCAAACAGGGCAACGTCGGTCTCGGGGAAAGCCGCCTTGGTGCGGTTTCCTCCTACGCCGTTGATCAGCACGGTTGGCGGGCCCATCTGCGCCAGGGTCTCATCCAGCGCGCGCTCAACTGCCGCTTCATCACCGGTGTCCACCGTCACGCCGTAAACCCGGCCGGCAGCATCGCAGCTGTCTGCCAATCGGTCTACCGCCTCCTGGACCGGATGTCCTGTGCCGCGGCCCCAGAGGCACACCTCGGCACCGGCCTCGAGTAGCGCCTCCGCCTGCGCCCCGGGGATGACCCCGGCACCGCCGGTAACCACTGCCTTGACGCTATCCAGATCGAACAGTCTTTCCTTGTTACTCATAGCTTCTCCCTGTATCAGTGCGGACGCGCCGCAAGTATTTCTATGCCGAGTGCGCTGATTGCAGTGCACACGCTGTCATGCTCATCCATTACCACCAGGTTGATGTCCGCCGGTCTGGCAAACACTGAAAACGCCTGGCTGCCAAACTTGGAACTCTCGCACAGGATAACGCGCCGCGTTGCATTCTGCAGTGCCGCGCGCTTGACCTGGGCCTCGTTGACATTCTGGGCCGAGAGTTCTCCCTGCACCGAGAATCCGCTGGTACCGATGAAGGCAGTGTCAAAACGGAAGTCAGCCATGCCTGTCAGCGCCGCCGGCCCGATGAAGCTGCCGGCTTCACGCCGGTAGGAGCCGCCAACGCAGTAGAGCTGGACCCCCTCTGCGTCACCAAGCGCATTCAGTACATCGATCGAGTTGGTCACTACGCGCAGGTCGCGGCCGCTGAGATTGGCGGCCAAGAGGGCGCAGGTAGTCCCCGAGTCTATGAAGATGGTCTCGCCGTCGCGGATCAGCTGTACCGCTGTGTCAGCAATCAGCTGTTTGCGTTCGTTGGGCTCCTGGCGGCGAGCCTGCACGGTGCGCAGCAGGGTGCGGTCTTCGGCTGCCCTGGCGCCGCCGCGGGTGCGGATCAGGTGGCCCGCGTCTTCCAGTCGGGCGAGATCTTTGCGCACGGTTACCTCGGAGACGGCCAGGCGTTCGGTCAGTTCAGAAACACTGAGCTGACGCCGATTTGCCAGAATCGCAAGGATGGTGTCGAGTCGCGGATTACGCGGCATCTTTCGTTTCCTTTCAGAAAAGACCCTATATCGAAACCGCTGCGGCTGTCAATCTGGGCGCTGCGGAAACCGCAGCGCCGCCAGAATCAGGCCGCCGGTTTTGTCAGACTGTGAGTGCCGCATCTCTACTTTGCTCCCGTGGCCGGCTCTTGACGAGCATCATGGTTGTGGTACACTGGGCTTTCGTAACGCAGCCGGAAACGAAATGGTGTGAAACACTCTACACCAGGCAAGCGCAAATGTCATACGCCGCGGCTGCGCTGTTCCCGCTTTCCGGCAACGCGGTATTCTTTGACCATGAGGAGTTAGTGCTATGCAAGCTGATATTGGCCTGATCGGGCTGGCGGTTATGGGCCAGAATCTGGTTCTCAACATGAACGACAACGGCTACTGCGTGGCCGTCTATAACCGCACCGTTGCCAAGACCGACGAGTTTGCAAGCGGTCCGGCAGAGGGACGCAACACGATTATCGCCACGCGCTCGATCGAAGAGTTTGTGGCGGCGTTGAAGAAGCCGCGGCGCGTAATGCTGATGGTCAAAGCGGGAGACGTGGTTGACAGGTTTATCGAGACGCTGCTGCCGCACCTCGAGGCCGGGGATATCATCATCGACGGGGGGAACTCGCATTTCCCCGACAGTGTTCGACGCACCGCTGAGCTGAAGCAACAGGGCATTCTGTTCATCGGTACCGGTGTTTCCGGAGGTGAAGAAGGCGCCAGGTTCGGGCCGTCCATCATGCCCGGTGGAAATGCCGAAGCCTGGCCGGCGGTCAAGGAGATCTTCCAGGCAGTTGCCGCCAAGGCCCCCGACGGACAGCCGTGCTGCGACTGGGTGGGCGAGGACGGTTCAGGACACTTCGTCAAGATGGTGCATAACGGTATCGAGTACGGCGATATGCAACTGATCGCCGAGGCCTACCAGCTGATGCACAGCGGCCTGGGAATGCCGGCCGATGAGATGCACCAGGTCTTCGCGGAGTGGAACAAGACCGAGCTGGACAGCTACCTCATCGAGATCACGCGCGATATTCTGGCATTCAAGGCAGAAGACGGCACACCGATGGTAGAGAAGATTCTGGATGCGGCCGGTCAGAAGGGCACCGGCAAGTGGACCGGAATCAACGCGCTGGAACTGGGAGTACCGGTTACCCTGATTGTCGAGGCGGTCTTTGCGCGCGCGCTGTCATCGCGCAAGCAGGAGAGAGTGCGCGCCGCGCAGCTGCTTTCGGGGCCCGCACGCAGCTTCAGCGGTAACAAGACCGCGTTTGTGGAGGACATCCGCAAGGCGCTGCTGGCCAGCAAGATCATCTCCTACACCCAGGGATTCATGCAGATTGCTGAAGCGGCTGCGAGCTACAACTGGAAGATCAACATGGGCGGTGTTGCCAATATGTGGCGCGGCGGTTGCATCATCCGCAGTGCGTTTCTCGGTGACATCAAGCGTGCGTTCGACAAGAATGCAGAACTCGACAGCCTGATACTGGATGATTTTTTTCACGGCCTCATCGATACGTGCCAGGACTCGTGGCGCAGGGTAGTGGCCGAAGCCGCGCTGCTGGGTATCCCGGTGCCGGCGTTTGCAACCGCGCTGGCGTTCTACGACGGCTACCGCACCGAGCGGCTGCCGGCCAATTTGATCCAGGCACAGCGCGACTATTTTGGCGCGCACACCTACGAGCGCGTTGATAAACCGCGCGGTGAGTTCTTCCACACCAACTGGACCGGCAGCGGCGGCAACGTTGCGGCGGGAACCTACAACGTCTGATCGTCCGGTCGCGGTGGCTGCGACTGTGTCCCCGGCGTTGTGAACGGTACAGCGGTAGCTTGCGCCAGAGTCACCCCGGTTGTTGCTGCGCCGTTGCTGTCTGCTGCGGCCTGTGCCGCTTCTTCAGCCTGCCGGCGCTCGATGCGAAATGTTGCAATCAGCGCCGCCAGTTCTTCCATGCGCTGCTTGCTCTCGGTTGTGGCGTCACTGACTGCAACCATGGAATCCAGAATCTCGCGCGCACCGCTGTCGATTTCGTTGATGCCCTGAACCACGTGCGACGAAATATCGCGGATGCCGTTCATGGCGCTGCTTATTTCGTTTGAACGCTGGCTCATCACCTGTGCGCCGTCGCGGATTTCGCTGGTGACGCGCTGCACGTCCGCCGAGCTGACCAGCACTTCGCCGCTGGCACTGGAAAGCTCCTGCATGCTGGCGGCGATCTCGCTCATTGCCTGCACAAAGTCCTCGACGTCGCGTGCGATGTTCTCGTAAGAGCGGTAGCTCTGGTCGCTGGACTGCAGCGCCTCGCGGATCTGGTCGGTGATCGATTGCAGCGAGCTGCCGATTCGCTTGGCGTTCTCAGAGGTAGACTCGGACAGCTTGCGGATCTCTTCGGCAACTACGGCAAAGCCGCGGCCGGCCTCTCCGGCGTGGGCGCTTTCGATAGCGGCGTTCATTGAGAGCAGGTTGGTCTGGCTCGATATCGAGTTGATGACTTCGATCACCTGCAGGATATCGTCTATCTCGCTGGTGACCGCACGCACAACCTCGTTGGTTGCGCCGATCTGTTCGCCACCGTCCTGTACTACGGTGCGCAGGTTCTCGGCGCGTTCCTTGCGCTCGGTGGCCACGCGCGCTACGCTCTGAATTGAGGCGTTCATCTGTTCGATAGCCGCCGAAGACTGGCTAACTGACCCGGCCTGCTGCTCGATGCTGCCGCTCAGGTTGTTCATCTGGGTGTCGATCGACTGAATTGCATCGGTGGAGCCGGCGATGTTGCGGTCCAGCGTTTCGAACTGCTCCTTGATTGACTCGATATTCTTGGTAATCTGGTTGAGCGCCGCAGCAGATTCATTGGAACTGGAGGCCATCGTGTCCTTGAGTTCGTTCATCTGCCGGATGGCCGCATCGGCACTGCTGAAGAACAGCGCCAGGGTTGTAAGCACCCCGTTGATATGTTGACCCAGGCTGCCGATCTCGTCTTTGCCGCTGTCGGCCATGCGCACCGTAATATCGCGCTCGGCGACCTGGCCCATCACGCGCTCGATGGCGCTGATTCTACGGCCCAGGCTGCGGGTAAACCTCAGCGCAAGCACAAACGCCAATACCAGCACCACCACCGCAGCCGCAGCAACCGCGGCAAACACGCGCCGCTGCAGCGCCGCGACCTCGGCGGCTATCAAGTCAGCCGCCTCTTCGGTGCGCTGCACCAGTATTGTCATCAGGCTCTCGTCAATGGCCAGCAGCGCGCTGTGCGCGCTGTTCAATTCCAGCAGCACGCTTTCCGGCACGCCCTGAGCGGTTGCGTACTGGGTAGTGGGTATGACGCCGCGCTTGGCCGCGTCGGGAATCTGCTCCACCGCCTGGACGCTGGCGATGGCCTGCTGCAGGCGGTCGATGCGGAATCTGCTGTGTCTCCAGAACTGCGCAATTTCGCTGATAGAATCGCGCGCCTGTTGGCTCAGCATGCGCAGACCGGGATGCTCGGAGATGGCCTGTATGGAACGGTGTATGTCTGCTTCGGCGCTGCGCCACGCCTCATACAAGCTGGCCATGCGGTTGTTGGAAACCAGCAGGTTGCTTGCCTCCAGCGAGAGCCGATAGGTAGACTGCGAAAGCCTGGTCATTTCCAGTTCCAGGTTATGGATAGTCTGGACGGTACGCGCGGCATAGACCGTGACCGACAGAATAATCACAAATCCGAGTATCACCAGTGATACAATTGCATTGAGTTTGGAAGAGATTCTCATCTGCACTCCTCGACGCTGTGAGCGTACTTGGTTTGGCCACTTTTTTCTTTTGGACGATTTTGAGAATCAAGACAGACTACCACAGCCGCGTCAGTTTGTCGACGGACGGTAGCCGGTTTCAGCGATAATGCGGTATATCTCGCCCTTGCGGCTGAGTGCTTCCTTCCAGCCCTGCTCGGGTTCGGCGTGAAAGACGATATCGGCGGTAGCCTTGTGGACGTACCACGCCCCGTGACGGATCTCTTCTTCCAGCTGCTCCGGACCCCATCCGGAGTATCCGGCAAACAGATGCAGCCGCGGACGGTCTTGCGCCGGAATAGACGGCCACCGCTGTTGCAGGTAGGTAATCAGCGGCTCGGTGGCGGGCTCAAAGATCACCCCCGGCGCGGGCTGTTCGGCGTTCTCGTTCTGCGTATCCTGCGGCAGCCCCGAGTGCAGAACAAAGAGATACTCCTGTTGGACCGGGCCGCCGACGTAGATCGGTATTGCGCCGGCATCCTGGTCCGAGAAGCCGGGAAGGACGTCGTAGAGCATTGCGGTTGACTTGCGGTTCACAATCAGGCCAAATGCGCCCTGCTCGTTGTGGTCGGTTATCAGCACCACC
Source organism: Spirochaetaceae bacterium (assembly GCA_007693325.1). GTDB lineage: Bacteria > Spirochaetota > Spirochaetia > DSM-27196 > PWMO01 > PWMO01. The sequence goes on along the minus strand of REDW01000051.1, from coordinate 1,600 downwards.
GTGCGGAAGAAGTTAGGATCCATCAGGTCGGTTTCCGAGATCAGGAAGTGCCCCTCGAGAGACTGCGGAATGGGCTGATGGGCGGGATCGATGGGATTGAACGCGTCGCGATCACTCATTGATGCTACTATAGCCTGCCCTGCAGCATTTCTCCAACCCGCAAGCGCGCTGCCGCAGCAGGGGCGGCGGGGTTAGACGCGTGCGCTGCGCACCTCTTCGGCTATCAGTGCAATACCGCGACGCACGTCGGCATCGTCCATAGCGTAGTTGAGCCTGATGCACTGATCCTGGTGCTCCCACGGTTGTGCCAGCCCAAAGAAGAAGTAGCGTCCGGGTACCACAATTGTGTTGCGTTTCTTCAGCCGCTGATAGAGCTCCATCGTGCTTATCGGCAAGTCGCGCAACCAGAGCCACAGAAACAGCGAACCTTCGCTTCGATGCACGCTGTAATCTATGTCGCTGCCGAACTCCTCGCCAATCCAGCGCTGCGCCTGCTGTGACTTCTGCTGGTAGAACGGGCGAATGATCTCGCGTGCTAGATGCATAATCTCATCGGAGTCGAGAAGCGGCGCTACCAGTGTCTGGCCGATGCTGCCGTTGGCCAGGCTTACCACCGCGTTGCAGGCGCTCACCGCGCTGATTACCTGCGGCGCCGCCACCAGGATGCCGCTGCGGGTTGCCGGCAGTCCTATCTTGGACAGGCTCATGGCCACAATAGTGTTCTCATTCCACAGTGGGGTAGCTTCTTCAAAGATCATTCCCGGGAATGGAACGCCGTAGGCGTTATCGACAATCAGCGGTACACCGGCCTGCTGCGCTATGCGGTCCAGATGTGCCAGCTCGTCATCGGTCAGCACGTTGCCGGTAGGATTGGTAGGCCGCGAGACACATAGCGCCCCGATGTCGCTCTCAATTTCGGTGGCAGCAACGTCCACGTGATACTTGAAGCTGTGGCTGTCGATCTCTTCAATCAACGGTCTGCGTGCGGTGAACATGTCCGCCTCAATTGTCTGATCTGCGTAGCCGATGTACTCCGGCATTAACGGAAACAGAATCTTGCGCCGGCTGCCGTCGGGCATCGGGCCGGCAAACATGTTGAACAGCAGGAAGAACGACATCTGGCTGCCGTTGGTAATGGCGATGTTCTCAGGCCCGATCTGCCAGCCCAACTGGCGCTGCAGCAGCCGCGCCAGCGCCTCGATAAAGGCAGCGTTTCCCTGCGGCGGGTCGTAATTGGCCAGCATGCGCTCCAGTGCCCCCGGCGCATCGAGGATCTGCTGCATCTGCCGGCGCCAGATGGCGTTGACGGCGGGTATGTGCGCCGGATTGCCGCCGCCCAGCATGTACTTCTTGTCGGCGCCGGCCAGCGCCCTGCCGAGGTCATCCATCAGGGCCAGGATGCCGGACTCGCTGGTGAATTTTTCTCCGAAGCGTGACAGTTCCATGGCCGCCCAGCATACAACAGGATGAGCCGAAGGGAAACCCGGCGGTGCTGCGCGTGACTGCGCCGTGCGGTGCCCGGTTGCGGTGGGTGATCGGAAGGTGTACGTGGAATACCCCGGAGGCGACTCGAACGCCTGACCTGCTGCTTAGGAGGCAG
>REDW01000030.1 GCA_007693325.1 Spirochaetaceae bacterium | reverse complement strand
CCTTCGGCCTGAATGATGATGGCGCGTCGGATACGTTCGGCAACTGCCTGACGGGCAATGGCGTGCTGCATGTCCGAGGGAATGACCACGTCCTTGATCTCGACCGACGTGACCTTGATACCCCACGGGTCGGTAGCTTCATCGATTATCTGCTGCAGCTGCCTGTTCAGCTTATCACGCTCCGATAACAGCTCGTCAAATTGTGCCTGTCCGGCAACGCTGCGTAGCGTGGTCTGCGCCAACTGGATTGTGGCTTCGTGATAGTGCTGAACGTTGACCAGCGCCTTGCTGGCGTCCACAACCCGGTAGTAGAGCACCGCGTTGACCTTGCAGGAGACGTTATCGTTGGTTATGACTTCCTGCACCGGAACGTCAAATACAACCGTGCGCAGCGGTACCCGGATCAGCCGGTCAACAATCGGGATGATGAAGATCAGGCCGGGGCCCTTGATGCCGATCAGGCGTCCCAGCCGCAGCACCACGCCACGCTCCCACTCGCGCAGGATGTTGATGGCCGCAACAAGCAATGCCACCAGTACCGCAACGCCGCCGATCAGCCCCCAGGTCTGGCCTTGTACTAACTCCAGAATGATTTCCATCAATGAACCTCCTCATCTACTGTTCTGAATCGGTCTGAGTTGATGCATCGCCGGAGCGCTCCGGCTGCTGTTGCTGAACTATCAGGACCATTCCCTCCTGGCCGGTAACCCGAATCCGGCTCTGCCGGGGAATTGGCGTGTTGCTGCTACTTCTGGCCTTCCACCACTCACCACGAATCCGGACCATCCCGACCGGGTCCAGATCATCCATCACCTCGCCTTCGTAGCCGCGCATCCCGACGTTCTCGTAGGTCGAGGGTTTACCGCGAGCCGCCACCACCTTGGTGACAACAAGCGCAAAGAATCCTACGGTCACTGCGGCCATACCGAGCACAGTGATAAGGAAGTGACGGTACCACTCCTGTGGCAACAGCGGCTCTACCGGCAGCAGCAACGCTCCTGCCACCAGGGCAACCGCGCCGCCGGTGGCCAGAAACCCGAACGTGGGGGTAAACGCTTCGGCCACAAAGAGAATGACCGCAATGACAATCAGTACGATTCCCAGCGCGTTGACGTCAAACATCCCCAGGCCAAACAGCGCCAGGATAAGCGCTACCGCCCCGATGGTTTCCGGAACGATTGTTCCGGGCATGTTGAGGCCAAAGAAGATGCCGTAGATGCCCAGCATGAAGAGCAGAAAGGCTATCTGCGGGTTACTGATAAAGTTGATTATCCGCTGTCCCGCGGTCATCTGCGTTTCCACCAGGGTGGCACCGTGCGTGCGCAGCGTCATCTCTTCCTGCTGGACGCTGACCGTACGGCCGTCGAGTTGCTGCAGCAGATCGCTCATGTCTGCGGCTATGATCTCGATCACGCCTTCCTGCTCGGCTGCAGTGGCACCCAGGGTGAGGTTCTCGGTTATGAAGCGTTCGGCGGGATCGGTAGGCCGGCCGCGCTCTTCGGCTATGTTCTTCATATGTCCGGCCAGAAAGGTCACCGTTTTCTCGTCGGCTTGCTGCTGACCTTCTGCGCCGGGCTGCATGGTGACCGGCATTGCGGCACCGGTAGTAGTGCCAGGAGCCATGGCGGCAACGTGTCCGGCCAGCAGTATAAAGGATCCTGCCGATGCGGCAATTGCACCGCGCGGGTGAACGTAGGTTACGATCGGCACCGAGGCGTTGAGCATGTCCTGGATAATATCAAGCGTGGCATCAACCAGCCCGCCGGGTGTGTCAATCAGAACAATCAGCGCACCGAGCTGCTGCTGCTCGGCCTGTTCGATACTCTCTCTGAGGAACTGGGTGGTACCCGCGGTCACAGTGCCCTGCACCGTGATGACCATTATGTCCGGCGGCTGCTCCGATTGCGCTGCGGCCGGCGCCACAAGGACAAGGGATGGAAGCGCCAGTAGTGCCACCAGAACCAGGCGCATGAGGTGCTTTGCTGTCTGCTGCTGCCTCATTGCTATAATGTACACACTGCGCAGCGCGGATGCAAATCTTGCCGCACCTATGTGTACACTATGAGCACTACCCAAGGCCGCTTGCTAGACGAGTTGGGCGTTGAGCTCCACCGGAACGGCTTTCAGCGCCTGGGACACCGGGCAACCTTCCTTGGCATTATTGGCGTGGCTCATGAATGTAGCCTCATCAATACCGGGGACCTTTGCCTTGAGAGTCAGCACAATCCGGGTTATGGCAAATCCGCCGTCCTGTGGTTCGATACTCACTCCGGCCCGGGTGTCTATGGCTTCAGGCTCGTAGCCGGCCTCGGTCAGCATAAGCGAGAGCGCCATCGAAAAGCAGCCGGCGTGTGCAGCCGCAATCAGCTCTTCTGGGTTTGTTCCTTTTTCGCTCTGGAACCTCGAACCAAACGAATACGTACCCTGCAGGGCCCCCGTCTCGGTCCTGAGCCATCCCTGACCATTCTTGCTGGTTCCTTTCCAGCTTGCTTCCGCGCTTCGAACTGGCATAATCCCTCCTTGTCGAACTTCTGCTGTGAAAAGCTACTGCAGGCACCCCGTAGGGTCAACAGAAAGTGCCGGCGGAGTGGTCAGGAGTTGCGCGCATTGAACCCCGGTGGATCACTGGCGGGGAACGACTCGATCGAGGATTTGTCCACCTCGCTATCGCGTTTCTCTGCGGCATCCGACTGACGCAGTTTGGAGCGCACGTGTTCCACGTTTTCTGTCAGCTGCTCGGTTGCCTCGGGATCATCCTCCACACGAATAGTGGTGATGAGGTGGGGAGCATACCGCCTGGCCTGTTCGTGGGCACGCTTGAGAACGGGGATCACCTCGTCCCAGTCCCCTTCGATAAGGGTGCCCGATGCGGTCAGCTGATAGCGCAAGCCTGCACTGTCGATGATGCTCACACTGTCTGCAATTGCGTTGCTGATGTGGGGATCTGCCCCCACGGGCACAATCTGTATTTCAAAAAGCATACTACCTCCCCGAGCAAATGCCCGTTTCTACAAAGTACTGACATGGGTGGTGCCTCGTGAAGTTGTTGCTATTGGAATCCTCATCTACTGTTACGAACCTTGTGAAAGGTGCCGGGTACGGCCTGATCGCCTGCTGTGGGCCACAGCTGCTAAAGGTGAATCTGCTTGATCCTGCCCACTTCGCCGGAAACGAGCCTTACTTTGATTCCATGTGGATGAAACGCTGAGTTGGTGAGAATCCGCTCGACAACGCCTACGGTGGTTGCGCCGCTACGCTGATCACGAGGTGTTGAGCCGGCTTGAGCCTTGCAGTATGCTGTGGTGAACTGCCCAGCGGCTCTGCAGGGAGACAGCGTGAAGAAGACCCATGACCAGAATCCCTTTCCACCCTCGACAATCGAATTGAAGCATCCACTACGATATTCGCCGCTTGCCTACCTCGACTCGCTGCAACCTGCCGATCCCCCGCTGCTGGCGTTTGAGCACAAGGATACCGGCAGCCTGGAGCACTGGCGTGCCGGACTACGCCGGAAGCTCTGGGAACTGCTGGGAGAGCCGCCGCACCTGCCCGCGCCGCAACCGCCGCAGTCACGCAAGCTCTCATCCGAGCAATGCGGCGGATTCACCAGAGAGAAATGGGAAATCGATGTTGCCGACGGCAGGTCGATGCCGCTGTACGTTCTTGTTCCGCAACAGCTGAGAGGTAACCGGACGGTGGTCTGCCTGCACGGTCACGGAAACGGAGCAAAAGACATCGTTGGCCTGCCGGTCAACGATGAGTCGGCCGCGCTTATCCGCACGCTGAACACCGACTACGCCGTGCAGTGTGCCCAGCGAGGGTGGACAGCCATTGCCCCGGAACTGTTCGGCTTTGGCGAACGGGTCGACCGTGTTGACGGCGCCAGAGAGGGGTTTGACGGCGGCTGCGAGAAACCGTCGTTGAACGCAATCCAGCTGGGAAGAACGCTTGCCGGGCTGCGACTGAAGGATGTCTGCGTCCTGATAGACTGGATTGCGGCGGTTCGGCCCGCTGCGCTGGAGGAGCTTGCCTGTATCGGGCTTTCCGGCGGTGGCATGCTCTGCATGTACGCCGCGGCGCTCGATCAACGAATCAAGCGCGCTCTGATTGCGGGCTATCTGTCGCAAATGCGCGGCTCGATTCTGGCGATTCGCCACTGCAGTTGCAATTATGTTCCCCGGCTGGCTCTCTGGACCGACTTTCCCGACATAGCCGGCCTGATTGCACCGCGCCGGCTGATCGTGCAGGCCGGCCGCCGCGACGCAATCTTTCCGATTGAAAGTGCGCGAGCGGCGTACCGCAAGGTTCGAGAGATATACCAGGCTTCAGGCGCTGCGGATAACCTGCGTCTGGACGAGCACAACGGGTTCCATCAGTTCTGGAGCCCGTCACTGGATCGATTGTTTGGATGAGGCCGGAGTGGAGCTCACGCCCGCCTGGCCTCCGATCAAATTGGGGTAATTGACCATGGCAAGAATCCTTTCCTTTCCGCAGCCCGCCAGCTACGGAGGCCGGCCGGACGGTCGCTTTCCCGGCTTGTACCCATACGACCTCGGGCTGAGCGATGAACAGATCGGCACGCTCATTTCGGGTGATAGACAGGGATACAAAACGATCTTCGAAATCGCTCCTCAGCTGACCGCCGGGGATCGGCAGACCATCCCAATTCTGGGCTGGGCGGTTGCGTTGCTTGGTGCGGTAGCCGAGAGCGAGCCGCTGAAGAGCACCGCTGCCGGCAACCTGCCGCAGAAGCTCGTTCGGCAACTGTTCGCCGGAGACTTCAGCAGCGCGGAGCCCGACTTTGTGCGCGTCAATCGCGAGGACGACAGCCCGGTTCTCTCGAGGACTCGACGCCTGTGCCGCAAAGCCGGACTACTTGTGTACCGGGACAAACAGTTCCGCCTCAGCAAAGCCGCGCGGCAGGCGCTCGCCGGCGAGGACTGGTCATTTGTGTACCGGAAATTGCTGGAGGCACAGCTGTCGTGGCCGCAGTTGCTGGAAGAGTACGACCGCTACGATGACGGCGGCGCGCTTGCCGCGGCGTTCCCTCTGTTGCTGTTCGCTTTGCGCGACTCGAATGCAACGCTCTTCTACGAAGAGGAGTTGGCCTGGTTGATCGAAGCGCTGGACCTGACACCCGGGATACACTGGCTGGACCATGCGCGGGTCTTTGGTTTGCGGTTTTTCAAGCGTTTCGCGGAGCCCTTCGGCCTGTTCGAACCAGAACCGCAGTTTGTGCCTCCGTGGGAAACCGGGCAACAGGTGTTTCCGCAGTTCGGCCGCGCCCGCCGGCGGACCGAGCTGTTCGATCGGCTCTTCCGCTGGCACGTTGACCCGCCGGCCCGGGGGGTCATAACCGATCAAGCAGCCGCTACCCGGATCATGTACGCGGCGTACGAAGGCACGCATGGGCGTATCGATGGTTCCGAGGATTCATGGACTGAAGCGATGTGTTACCGCGCGATCGAGCGTTGCCCCGATCAGGCCGACGCCTATGTGGTGCTCGCCCGGCTCTACGAACACCGTCCGCAGCTGGCGCTGCGGTTCGTGGAGACCGGCCTCGAGGCAACCGCCGATCAGAAACCCGAGGTTCCCGACGGTCTCTCTGCGTGGGACGATCATCTCTTTCGCGACGTTATACGGCTGCACTTCACCCGGGCAGAGGTGCTTCACGCGCTGGGAAACTTCGAAGCGGCCTTTGAGCAGTTCGAGCGCCTGCTTCAGATCGATCCGGCCGACGCCATCTGCTCACGTGACTATTACGTTGCCGCGCTGCTGGAAGCCGGACAGTACGATCGGGCGAGGGAAGTCGGTGAGTCTGCGGACGACGGAATGCCCTTTGCGGCATCGTACTGGAACAACGCGCTGACGGCCTTTGCGCAGAAGGATCGCAGGCGCGCGCAGGCCCTGCTCGCCGACGCGCTTGAGCACAACCCGCACGTGCCGGAGATGATTCTCACCCGTTGGCCGCCCGCGCCGCCGCCGCGGTATTCTCCCGGCGATCAGAACGAGGCGATCATCTACGCGAGTATTGCGCGCAAAGCCTGGCGCGCGGTTCCCGGCGCCGTTGCGTGGCTGAGAAGAATGGCCCCATAGAGCCGGCGGTTGAGCACCGGGAGTAGCGTTTTGCCCTGGCAATCAACTGCTCATCGAGCCGAAGCGTCAATTTTGCGGTCATGTGACACCTCGTGACGTTCATGACCAATGCAGAGCATTCCTCAAGGCGCAGAATCGCGAGCAACGAGTAAACGGAACGTGAGCAGACGACGATGCCCGCCCCGCTACCTGCCGCAGACCAGGCGCTCGGCCAGCTCCAGCGCGTCCACCGGCCAGTAGTCACGCGGGCGTGGCCGGTGAACGCCGGGGCGGCCGTGTTCGGCTCGGCAGTTCAGGATTGCGTTGACCCAGCGATCGGGAATGTCCTCTCGTCCGTAGACCACGCCGAGCAGGGCGCCGCAGATCGCGGTGTTGGTGTCGCTGTCGCCGCCGCGATTCACGGTGTCTATCAAGGCGTGCTCCACCTCGGGCGCGTGCAGCAGCTGCCACAGTGCGTTCTGCAGCGCGATCAGCACCCATCCCTGACTTGTCTGATAATCGGCCGGCGGTTGCTGCGCGGCGGCTTCTATCGCACGCTGCAGCAGCAGCGGATCGGTCCGGCGGTGCGGACGGCGTCCTGATCGAAGCTACCGTGCCTCAACAGGCTCCGCGCCAGCGCAAGCGCCATCTCACTGTCGTCTGTTGGCTGTCCGGCAATGGTGTTCCAGGTACCGCCGTCGGCCAGGCCGCGCACGCCGGCAGGATACAAGCGGCGGATCCCGGCCGGGCTCTTGAACTCTACCAGGCTCCCCAACGAGTCCCCTGCCAGCTGCCCCATCAGGCAGCCCTGCGCGCGCGCCACTACGGCGCGGGGAGCACGGTCGGTTGCCGGCGTCATCGGCTCAGCTCCTGTGACCGG
>REDW01000088.1 GCA_007693325.1 Spirochaetaceae bacterium | reverse complement strand
TCCCACAAGGCCTCCGACGGCATATCCGGCAGCGTCAATGGTAACGAGTCCTGTAGCGTAGCTGTCACTGATCAGACCATTCTCGTTCAGCCCGACCAGCCCACCGACTCTGTTTCCTAAGTCGCCGGTCTGAGGGCCGGCCACCGGCCCAGTGGCAAAACTGTCCGCGATCGTTCCACGGTTAGTGCCGGACAGCCCCCCAACCGTGAAGGCGCCGGAGACTGCGGCATTGGACTCACTACCCGTGATGGTGCCCGAATTCGAGCCCACAAGACCACCCACCGTTGCCGTTGCATCGCCGGTCTGAGTGACGGTGCCGTCAGCCGTGCAGTTCGTAATGGTTCCCGAGTTGGAGCCGGCAAGCGCTCCAACCCAGTCTCCGTCTGCCGTGATATCGACATCGACCAGTTTGACGTTTAGTATGTCTCCCCCGGAGTTGGCGAAGAGTCCAGTCTTATCACCAGTGCGATCTATGAAAAGCCCACTGATGGTGTGGTTGGCGCCGCCGTCAAGACTTCCCCAAAAAACCGGACCGATTGGTTCCCAGCCATCGCCTTCGGTGTAGCCGCTCAAGTCGATGTCGGCAGTCTGTACGAAATAGCTGGACAGGTGGTTGCGAATCTCGTTGAGCTGAGCAGCGGTGGCGACTTGATACGGATCGCTCTCGGTCCCGTCTCCACCGGCAAAGGATATACCGGATTCTGTACCCGTGAAGTCTACGCTCTCGCTCGGGCCATGAACAAGCAGCTCCGGGGGATCGAAGCTCCAGTCATCATGCACCGGAGTAACTGTAACTGCACCAGAGAGGCCACTCTTGCTCCACTCGCCATCAGCATTTGTTGTTACCGAGCTTGATCCGTCGGAGAAGGCTATATTAACACCCTCAATACCAACTGCGGAGGCATTTTCTGTTACCAAACCAGAAATCGTATAGTCGATGCCGATCTCCGTACCCGTGAAGTCTACGCTTTCGCTCGGGCCATCAACAAGCAGCTCCGGGGGATCGAAGCTCCAGTCGTCGTGCACCGGAGTAACCGTGACTGCCCCGGTGATGCCGCTCTTACTCCAATTGCCGCTACGGTCGGTGATTACCGAACTCGATCCGTCAGAAAAGGAAATCTCGACCCCACTGATTCCGGACGAAATAATGGGACGCGGAATCTCGTCCCGGTCGGAAGAGCCCATTTCGACACCTTCGATGATGATGGGGTCGACGATAACGCCTGCGGACACCACCGTTCCGGAAACGGTGTAGGGGCTTGGGGAGGGGTTGTCTCCGTTCCCACCGGCACCGGTGCTATCGCAACCCATTGCGAGGAAGGACACCGTAACAATTGCCATAATTCCGAATCCACCGAGCCCTTTTAGAAGACGGGAATGTTTCATCGCTGCTTTCTCCCTACGGTATGAAATTAAGAATAGCGGCACATATCACTTCGGAACCTGGGAAACTGTTGTTATCGAGCTCAGCTTCCTCTAATACCTTATCTTGCGTTTTTTCTGGACCTCCTGGCGGATTGACGAGCGGTGCTACAGCTTCTGCATCGACTGGCAGATCTGAGATCTCGCCGGCGGGCAGCATGAACGATTCGCCCAGATGGCCAGGATTTGATCCGATGTCATTGTCATCGTCATCGGACCCGAGCAGTGTGTCGCAGCCGGTGAGCGCCGGCAACGCGAGCACCGCCATTATCGCCACCAATACGCTGAGCCAATACAAATGCTTGGTCATCCGATACCTCCGTGTTCGGCTGCGTTGTTGACCGTGATAATCTCACGTGTAGGCCAGGTTTGCGTCCCAGAATGAGAAATGGGACGCCGCATTTTGCGTTTTCCAGCGGATTCGAACTGTCCATTACACTGATTGGCACCCGCGCACATCAGATGTTCCTGGCCACAGGTCTTGCAAGTCCCTGATAGGGGGCAGATTTCACGTAGTCAATCAACAGAATCGGGGATATCCTGTAAGCGAGGGGGTGGCGATGCGGTTTGGTTGGATTGTGCTACTGGTGGGAATGTTGCTGGTGCTGATGTCCCACAGTGCCGCCGGCGCTGGTGGGAGAGAGAGCGATTCACGGCGGGCGTCAAAGCGTTTTTCGTACGGGTTTCAGGACGGCGAGCAGTGCTATTTCCTTCTCGAGTACAAGGTGTCTACGCCGCGGCGGCCGGTGTGGTTCATCATGCCGATTGAGCGTTCGCCGAAAATGCACTACCACCGCATTTTCCTGTACCGCTTTGATACAACTACTCAGGAACTCGAACGCCTCGCCACGGTGCTGGAGACCGTTCCGCGTCAGACCACGATACAATCTACCATATTTGGCCTGCGGGACGGGCGCGTGGTGTTTGCGTTCAACTCCGGCTGGGACAGCGAGCGTGGACTGCTGCACGATTTGCGCGTGTGGGACCGCGACGCCGGGGCGCTGGTTGAAGCGGAGCGGGTTGTTGCACCGCGGGATGCTCCCGAGATTGCACGCTATTTTGGTGATTACCAGGGAGGCCTGGCCAATTATCCCGGCATGATGACAATCACAACTCTCAGAAACGAGATCCTTACCGGGGTTAGCGAAGAGCAATGGGATCTGCCCCGGCCGTGAGTATCGGCCGCAATTGGCAACGGCATATGGACCAACGATGAAAATCTTGATATCTTCTTCTCTGAGATGCTTGCAAAGCTCACAGTACGTAATCAGATCACTATTCCTAAGGAAGTAGCCGCGCGTTTTCCGGGAGTGGAGTATTTTGAGGTCACCGAGGAGGAAGGCCGCGTTGTACTTACTCCGCTGCGACCAAGCCGTGCCGAGGAGGTGCGTGAGCAGCTGAAGGACTACGGTATCGAGCCGGACGATGTAGAAGACGCGCTGCGCTGGGCGCGCTCGGCACACTCCGACGGTGCCTGAGACACGCCCGCCGCGCGTGGTATTCGGCACCAACGTGGTAGTATCGACGCTGCTTTTTGAGACCGGGCGGCTCAGTTGGTTGCGCTCGGCGTGGTCGGGCAACAAGCTCCGACCGGTCGTTAACCGGAGTACCGTTCGCGAACTCGCGCGGGTCCTTAGCTACCCTAAGTTCAAGCTACAACCGGCAGACCGCCACGAACTTCTGGCCGAGTACCTGCCATATGCCGAGCGCTTCGACGCGCCGGTTACCGGTGCAGGCCCTGTCTGCGGCGACGCTCACGATCAAGTCTTCGTTGACCTCGCGCTGGCCTCGGCTGCCGAGTATCTCGTAAGCGGCGACCGGCATATCGTTGCCCTGGCGCGGGATCTTGCCGTTACCGTGCTCACTCCTGCCGAGTGTATGGAGCGGTTCACCGATATCTCTTGGTATCCGCACGCGTGAGCGGGCGGAAGGGCGCCGGAGGCGGTGCGGCGCCTGGCGCCGTACGGAACCCCTGCAGCACGCGACCCCGGCCGGCAGGCCGGGGGCACGCCCAGAAGCGGCAGAACTGCGCTGAACGCGGCCGCTGACGTCTCAGAATGTAAAATGGGACGGAATTTTGGGAAATTTGGGCTTGTTGGCCGCGGATTGGGTGGCGACGTGTTACAGTGCAATGTATGGGGGTTCTGGAACTGATCGCGATGCTGGGCGTCGCGCAGAGTGCTCTTCTGTTACTTCTCATCGTTGCACGCTATCGCAACCGGCGCAATCTGCCGCTGGCGTTGATTCTGTTTACGCTTGCGGCGCGGCTTGGAACCATCCCACTGTGGAACTACCAGACGCTGCTTGCCCACCCCTGGACGATGGTGGTGTTCAGCCCGATTCCGTTGCTGGGCGGGCCGCTGGTGTGGTGGTACGCGCGCGAGTCTACCCTGGTGCGGACCGAAGCCAGACCGCCGTTTTTTGCGCTGCACTTTGCACCCTACTTCATTGAAGCCGGCGCGGTGGGTGCGCTGATCCTGTCTCTCCAGCCGTGGGAGTTTCAGGGCCTTGCCGCGCAGATCTTCAGTGAAAACCCGCCGTGGTGGATAGGCGCACGTAATGTTGTGAAGCTGGTCAGCGGCGTGACCTATACCGTGCTTGCAGCGCGCCTGGCGTTTACCCCCGAGCGCAGCTCGAGCGTATTGATGCAGGATGCCAGGCACCGGCGCTGGCTGAAGGTTGTTGTGCTTGCACCGGTTGGTATCTGGGCCAGTTTCAGCATGGTGGCGCTGCGCCCTGACCTGGCCGGACAGGTGGGCGAAGGCGTGCCGCTGCCGTACGTCATTGTTTCACTTGCGATGATGGCGGTGTTCTACGCGGTCTCGTTTCATATACTGATCACGCCCGAAGCGCTCAGCCCGCGCCGGATGCACGAGCGCGTGCGGCGCGAGCAGCTGGTCTCAAAGGATCACGTGGAGCGTGTCGCCGAACGCGTCCGCCGCGAGCTGGAGCGCGGGGTGTATCAAGACCCGGAGCTTTCATTGACCAGTCTGGCCGAACGCGTGAGCGCGCACCCCAACCATCTCTCGCTCGCGGTCAACGACACCTTTGGCCAGAGCGTGCCGTCTGTTCTCAACCGCTACCGCTTGCAGCACTTTGTGCAGCAGGTGAAGCAGGGGGCGTTGCAACAGCGCACGATTCTGGATCTGGCGTTTGACGCGGGCTTTCCGTCCAAGAGCACCTTCAACAGGGTGTTCAAGCAGTGCTACGGCACAACACCTTCGCAGTACGCGGCCTATGCGGTTGCGCAAGGCGATGCGAACGGCTGCTTTGATGCGCGTGATGCAGCGCGCTGAAGGTCAAACAGCCCGCTATTGTGAGATGGCCCACTCGGCGTTGTCACTCAGTGCAAGCAGGGTCAGCACGTAAGCAAAATCAGCGTAGCCGGGAACGCGGCGACCGTCGGCGGTGTAGAGCAGAAGCCGGCGCATATTGGCGTCGGTATCTACTGTGGCAATCTCACCGTAGTCCGGCCAGATCTCGGCTATACAGGTATCCTCCCAGGTTGTACCGCGATAGACCTCGGCAATCTCGAGGCGCAGAATATAGCGAAACCGCAACGGCACGCTCAGCGTCTTGACACGCTGGTTGCGCTGGAAAAGATTCTGATTGCGAGCAAACCCGTTGATAAAGCCGAGCGCCTCGGGATACTCGACAAATGCCGCAACGATGGTCTCACCGATTCCCGGTCCGGCAGCTCCTTCCACCGACAGAACGCCTGAATCCCATCAGCCGATTCTGGCACCAGCCGCGCACGAGCCGGGCAGTAATCGCGCAGCAAACCGCCGGCAAGTCGCACAGGCCGAATCGGCGCTCGTGTGATCAGTTGTCTTTGATCGCCGCTGTTATGTCGGTCTGAGAGAAGTCGGTTCCCTTGAACAACAGCGGTGCGTCACACGTGCGCGCGAGCGCGTACGAGAAGCAGTCGCCGTAATTCAGCCCCGCGGGGTGGTTGGCCTTGCCGAAGTCTCGATACGCCCTAACCGCGATCTCAGCCTGCCCGGCATCCAGCGGGATGATTTCGACCCCTGCCTTGGCAACGAACAACTGCAGATAGTGCAGCCCTGCGGCGCCGTAGCGGGCAGAGAGGACTATACCGGCTTCGGCAAATGTGGCCGCCGAAAGACACGGCTCTGCGTCTTCGGCAATCAGCTCGGTATATCGCCCCGCTCCCGGTTCGTCACCGAGTATCGCCACCAGCGCCGAGGTGTCGATTACGATCACGAGGGAATACCTTTCTCGTCGTAGCCCAGAATCTTGTCCTCTGTATCCTCGTTCTGCACCGGCAAACGCGCGCATTGCAGCGCGATTTCCTGCAGCGTACGAAAGGTCAGCGCACGAGCGGTTTCACGCCGCTGTTTCTCTCGTGCAAGAGCGTCGGAAACCGCATTGGATACCGCCTCGGTGATTGACTGTCCGGTAAGCTCAGCCAGCTCGCGCGCCTGGCGGTGTGTGGACGAATTCTTGATGTTGAGCGGCACCACATCCTCCCTGGAGGACATATATAATTATTCCTCCATGCCATATTCTACTGTAGACGGCGGTTGCCGTCAATGAGTCGCCGTGCGCTCGCTCAGATCTGGTGCGCTCTGCTGCGCCAGGGGCACAACCTTACAGAACAATCAGCGCCGCAAACACCGGCCCGAAGATCACGGCGACCTTGCCGACCAGCTTGATAAGGATGTTCATCGAGGGGCCCGCGGTATCCTTGAACGGATCGCCCACGGTGTCACCGATGACCGCCGCCTTGTGCGCATCACCGCCCTTACCGCCAAACTTGCCGGCCTCGATGTACTTCTTTGCGTTATCCCACGCGCCGCCTGCGTTGGCCATCATCACCGCAAGCAGAAAGCCGCACAGCAGCGCGCCAACCAGCAGTCCGGTAACGGCCTCAGGACCGAGGGTGAAACCGAGCAGCAACGGCACCACGATCACGATGATTCCGGGTACAAGCATCGCCCGCAGGGCGCGCCGGGTGGCAATGTCGACGCATTTCACGTAGTCCGGTTTTGCGCGCCCCTCGAGCAGCCCGTCGATTTCCGCAAACTGGCGACGGACCTCGGTCACCACGTCGAACGAACCCTTGCTGACGCCGCTGATCGCCAGCGAGCTGAATACAAACGGCAGCATGCCGCCAATCAGGACGCCGGCGATTACCGTGACGCTGCGTAGATCGGCCCCGGGGATACCTGTTACCTCGAAGTAGGTGGCAATCCAGGCCAGCGCGGCCAGTCCGGCAGACGCTACCGAGAAACCCTTGCCGAGCGCGGCGGTGGTGTTGCCCACGGCATCGAGGGCTTCACAGCGTTCGCGCACATTGGTTCCAAGCCCCGCCATCTCGGCAATTCCGGCCGCGTTGTCCGCGATGGGGCCGTAGCAGTCCATCGAGAGCAGCATACCCAGGTTGATCAGCATTCCCATTGCCGCGAGCGCAATACCGAACAGGCCGCCGAGTGCGTAGGAGGTCACGGTTGCCAGCATCACCAGGATGATCGGAAGTACCGTGCTCATCATCCCGGTGCCCATGCCTTCAATTATGGTGATTGCCGGGCCGCTCTGGGAGGCGCGGGCAATCATCTGTGCCGGGCGGTGATCGGCCGAGGTGTAGTACTCGGTGGCCACCGAAATCAGGAACCCGGCAATCAGTCCTGCGATCAGCGCCCAGAAGACATTCATATCACCGATGTAAAGCCGGATAACCACGTAGCTGGCAGCAATCATCAGCGCATTGCTGACGTAGACGCCCGCGTTCATTGCGCGCTGTGCTCCGCTGACCTGTTTCTCGAAGCTGTCTTCCACCGTCCTGGGACGAACGATCAGCGCTCCAAGAATTGATACCAGAAGTCCGATGCCGGCGAGCAGCAATGGTACCTTCAGGCCCTGCTCGTGTCCCAGCGTGGCACCGCCGAGCACCATGGCGGCAGCAACCGCGGAGACGTAGGACTCGAAGAGATCCGACCCCATGCCTGCGATATCGCCAACGTTGTCGCCGACGTTATCGGCAATGACCGCCGCATTGCGGGGATCGTCCTCAGGGATGCTTTGCTCCACCTTGCCGACCAGGTCGGCACCAACATCGGCGCTCTTGGTGAAAATTCCGCCGCCAACCCTGAGGAACAGCGCTACCGCCGAGGCGCCAAAGGCATAGCTGAGCGTTACGTACGGGTCGTCAAAAACAAAGGTGACAATCGCCAGGCCGAGCAGGCCCAGGCTGACCACCGAGAACCCCATGACCGCACCGGCGGAAAACGCCACCTTCAGCCCGGCCGCCCAGTCGCGGCGGGCAGCGTTGGCGGTACGTACATTGGCGCGAGTCGCGGCCGCCATGCCCACGTAACCCGCGAGCGCGGATGTCAGTGTGCCCACAACGTAGACGATAGCGGCAATAGGGCGAGGCTCCACAAACAGCACCAGGATGAAGAACATGGCAACGGTGAAGACCGACAGAATGCGGTACTCGCGCGAGAGGAAGGCGGTAGCCCCGGAGTGTATCGCATGTGCGATCTCTTTCATCTCAGGGGTTCCGGCATCCTCCTTCATGATACGGCGAATGAGGTACCAGACGAACGCCACTCCCAGCAATCCGCACCCCAGTACCACCGCACGCAGAATGGTCGATTGCATAACCTTCTCCTTGGTGTGATACCAACAGCCTGATCCATCGCTCTCCGGACGCACAGCCCCCGGAGCCAAGCTTTTAACAGAGCACAACAATTGAGGTTGTCTGATTATAACACGAGTTGGATTGGCGCCCTAGCTGTTCGTGTCGACTACCGGCGAGGGCTGTGCAGAAGCAATGAATAGGTCGCCGGAGCCTCGAGCACGACCTCAGGGCTGCGGGAACGGCTAACCCTGACCTCGCCTTGCGACACAACAATCGCGCGACGGTCAATCGCGAACTGCGCATTTGAGGCCTCAATGCGGTATTCCTGCGCCGGCATGACTACCACAATGCGCGCTGGATGAATTCGGTCGACACGGACCACCAATCCGCCGGTCTCCAGTACGGTCTCCACGAGTTGGTCATTTGTCTGTATCGTCAGGTGGGTTAACGGCGATATCTGCACTTCAACACCGGATACGCCAATAGTAGCGTCAGCATCCACCCAGGTGGTCACTATCGAACCCGCCGGTATCAAACGCCCAACAACCGCGCGGCGCCACCCTTGCCCGGGGATCAAAACCTCGGTCTGCCCCGAGGAGGCGATCACCTCAAACGCCGGCACCGGTGTTGTCTGCGCGCTCACCGAGGCGGGTACCGACCCGCAAACCGCGACTCCTATGAGAAGTATTCGTGCACCGAGAGAACGGCATCGAGTCATAGCGAAATTCTCCCCTCAAATCCGATCAGGCTTCGGACGCGGTCATTGGCGAAGAGGAAGGCTGCGTTTGACGCAACGTCGAGTCCTCGAATCAGGTGGTAACGTATCGATGGACTGACTTCGAATCCGGCAAATCGTCCCGATGGGTCGACGCCGGTGCGAGCGGTCGGTTCGCCGCTGGGAACCAGAAACAGCCGCAGTGCAAGCTCGGGACTGAGGACCGCGCCTCGAGGTGCTACCCCCAGATCGTGTCCGGCGCCGAGTTCAAGAGAAACAATGTCGCTCAGTTTTTCGGCAAACGCTGTTCCCACGTTGGGTCCGGCCAGTTCGGGGAATCGGGCAAGGTTTGCGCCACCGCTTGCGTAACGGAGCTGCGACCAGAGCGAACCTATCCAGACCGTATCCGGACGATAGGTGGCTTGCGCGCTCAACAGAAGCGACACGCCATCCAACCGCGGGTTGTCGCTGGTGCTCAAAGCCCCAATCAGCGCCGTCTGCTGGTCGACTCGATGCATGATCGGTCCTGTAGCAACCACGCCGAGGAAATAGCTGCCCTCGCGCTCCATCTCGCGCGCAAAATCGTAGCGTGCGAGCAGAACCAGCGATCCATCCTGTTGCGCAACAAGCTCACGGGCGCCCAGCGTCACAAGCGCGATTGCGTTGGCGGAGTTGGGTAATTGATCCGGGTCTGGATGCGCGGAGATCCGATCGATAGCGGCGTCGAGCAATCCGAGGTAGGCAACCGTGACAGCAACATCGGATCCCGGCCAGCGCCAGGCAACCCGCATTCCATCGGCGAGTTGCACGGGCTCGATGGAGATTGTGTCGGAAAACAGCAATCCCGACGGTTCGTCCAGTGCAAGCCGACCGAGCTCTGCCTCCAACCACGCGCCCGCCCTGATGGGTGGTTTCCGAAGCACTCCGACCCCGGTGAGGCCGGGGTAAACGATCAGGTCCTCGGGCAACGGGGCAAAGGCGATCCCGCGCTGAGCCGAATACGCAGCCCCCACGGCGCCGCGATAAGTGAGCACTGTGTCGCCGATCTGGTGATAGAACTCAACGGAAGCGCCGAGTGAATCGACCGACGAGAACTCGCCGCCCTCCCCGTCTCCAACCCGTGCGCTCTGATGACGGAGCCCCAACGCCCAGTCGTACCCGACAAACTGCGCGTGACCCGGCGCCGCTTGCATCAGCATCAGGACAATCCCGACGAGAATCGCATAGCGCACTTCTGCCAACCAGCATCGATTCATGGGTGCGATTCCCGGTTGAGTGCACCGGCAGCAACTTCACGGGCAAGATTCACCGCGTCGCGGCCGGACATCGATTGCCCCGGATACTCCCAGGGAAAAAACAGTTCGCGATGCTGCAGTTCGCGAAACGCCGAGACCGGGGCGGGGAACAGTTCGTAGCGTAATCCGCCGCGCAGGTCGAACACCTGCGCGACCATAAGCGCGAACCCGGCCTTTGTCATCGGCTCGGAATCGCGCAGACCTCCAAGACGATACCCAAGTGCACGCAGATACTGCAGATCCACCCCGGCTGCATCGGAGGGCAGAACCGTTCCGGCTACCGCGGCAACCAATCCGGCTGCGGTTGCAGACGAGATGTGAGTCTCCCCCACGGCTCGAACCAGAATCTCACCCGACTGAGCCGACAGCGTCAAAGCCGAGCATGCGAGCAAGCCCACCGCAAACAGTTGTCGTGGTTTCACGTTGGACACTGTATCATGCGCCGCCGGCTCGATCAATCCTGTCTTTATTTGTAATGATTGACGAGCGGCAGTGCGTGTAGTACAACTCAAGGTAACGATATGGACTCAAAGCTACCCGCAGCAGAAGACCAGAACCAACCTCTCGATGCAACGGTCGGATTCAATGAGCGCGAACAGGAAGAGATCCGGACGCAGATCGATGCGATCGCCAATGAGAACCGACTTCCACCGTCGAGCGACCTGTTCAACCTCGCCTCGGTGCCCCGAGGCTTCATGCTTCCTGCAATGGTTCTGGTGATCACTGTGGTTGTGGCGGTATCCGCAACGCTGGTGATGAGGGCGCTGTTTACGCGCGACGAGCAATCGATCCGACGGGGTGCCGGTGAGTTTGTCAGCGTCGAAGGACGGCTGATTCGCGCGCTTCGCCAGGAATCCAATGAACAGTTGAATGCCAAACAGGCGGAGATCTCGGCGATACGCAGCCGTCTCGAACAACTGGAAGCCGAACAACGGGCGCTGGAATCCGATTTCGACCAGAGGCTCGCCCGACGGGAAGAGGAGCTCCGCGAGCAGCTCGAACGCGAGATTGCAACCGAACGTGCACGGCTGATTGCGCAGGGATTAGGCAGCACGGAAATTGAGCGGCTGATGCAGCAGTTTGAAGCCGAGCGGCGTGCGTTCTACGAATCGCAGCTGCAGCAGTACCGCGCCGAACTCGAGGCCGAACGGAGCGCGATACAGACCAATATCGACACGCTCCGCTCCGAGCTCCAGACGCGAATCGGCCAACTCGAACGCGAACGTGCGCTGCTGCGCGAGGAGTTTCAGCAGCGTGAGAACGAGCTTCGAGCCGAATTGCAGGGGCGCACCCAACTCTCGGCCGGCGCTTCGACCGAAGCCGCTCAGGCTGCCGAAGCCGCCCAACGCGAACTGCAGGACATCACCACGCGCGCGAATCAGGAGCGGGCGATGGAGATGCAGCTTGTTGGACAACTGGAGCGCATCCGCGCTGCGCTGACCGAAGATGAACTGGATCTCGCCCTCGAGCGTATCGAATCCACTCGTGAATTCCTTAACGACAATCGCATCGCCCGGTTTCGCACAATCGCAGTCCGCCGCGATGCCGATCTCTTCCTGCTGCTGCAGCTCGAGTCCTACATCCACCAGCGGCTGTTGACCGCCGGATCCGATGCAGAGATTCGTGAGCAGCAAACCGAAGGCGATGATCAGCCGGCCGGCCCCACCACCGATGAACTGAGCGACCAAATACGTGTTCTGCAAGCCGCGATCGACGCAACCGAGGCGCAACTCGGCTCCCTGGCGGAAGTCTCGATTGCAGAGCGGGAGCAGTTGCAACAGCGAATCGATGAACTCGCCACCTATCAACAACAGTTGATCGCCGCGCGCGATCGATACGAAACGTTTATCAGCGCGATCTCGCAGGCACGCGCGCAGAATCCGGCGACTGCATCGGTTGCGGTACGCCAGGAGCTCGACGAGTTACTGCGCAGCCCCGCTTTTGGCCAGTTGTTCGGTCAGCTGTCGGTTGAGGTATCCAGGTTGCTTGCTGAATCGGCAACGGCCGGTTCCGACGCGGCCGTTGCCGATGCTGCCGACATTGTCTCGCGTATCATGCAGGAGCCGACGGCTCAGGCGCGCCTCGGCCGTCTCAGATTTGAACAGAGTGACGCGGTCGACAACCCGGACTTGAGTGCGATTCTTCAGGCGCTGGAGAGCGCGCTCACCTCGGGAAGCTAGAAATCCAGTCGGACTCCCAGATAGATGTTTCGCAGGTCCAGCACGGCGCGGTCCAGCAGTACAAATCCAGGCACCTCTCCGTCAGGGAAGCGGTTGGTAATAAACGACAAATCAATGAAGTGTTGAGGATCCGGCGCAAAGATGTATGCCGGTTGATACTCAAAGATGAAGCGCCACCGGCGGCTGGTGGAGTACTCCCCGCCGAGGACCATGGTCATTGCGCCGCGTGCGGCATCCGAATCGAGCGTGAGTTCGCTGAGCGACGAGTGCACAAACCGCAAGTAACCGCCGGCTCCTGCGTAGAGTCGAAACAGCCGTTCGGGCGGCAGCAGGTAGACGCCGGCATCGAGCGCCAGAAAGCTCAGGGCACTTCCCTTGCGCAATAAGCGGTCGCTGTTGTCGATGGGAAAGAAGCCGTACAGCTGCGTTGTGATTCCCGAACGCACAAACAGCGTTGCAGGAATTGCGTAGTACCAGAACCGCACTCCAGGGAACTGAAGGCTGGAGAATCGCAGATCGACACCGTAGGTTGGCTGCTGCACCAGGTCAAACTCCACGCTCACCGGATCTATGCTGACAAAGAACGAGGCATTCTCACGATAATGTCCCGGCAACTCCGCGGTCAGAGAATAGGCCGACGAAGAGGGAACCGCGACGGTCAGCCGCCCCGATTCCCCGACCCGCATCTCTCGACCCGGCAGTCCCGATATCATTGCCCCCGGTTTTGCCTCAACCGTGAGTTCGGTCTGATCGACCACACGCTGAAACTCGTTGCGGAGCAACAATTCCAGCGGCGACCACAACCCGACCGAGATTACGCGGTAGTCAACCGAGAAACCGGGCCGAATGATTCCAACGCCCGCGGTTTGGCGCCGCAACAGATCAACTGCTTCATATTCAACGGTCAGGTTCTCAAAGCCACCGCTGGCGATTATGTGCAGAATGCTGTCAGCGTTGACGCTGCGAGCGAGCGATTCCTTGCCCGCGCGCGTGGGGGGAATGTCGGGATCGGGCGACTCAAAGATCACTACTGCGTCGCTGGCAGCCGCAACCGTAGTCAGAATCGAACTGTACAACACAAACTCCTGCTGATCGGTGAACCGGTCGGACTCTGTTTCCAGCAGCAGCAGCATGAACCGCGGTCTCGCAAAACCGTCCGCGGTATCGCCGATAGCCAACGGTGCGCCGACACATAGGGTGACCAGACACAGCGCCAGAGTGACCCAGGGAGACTTCACCACCATCGCCGGTACCTCGTCAGGACCCGCGAACTCGCGTCAAATCGGTACATGTAGTGGTTGCCCACATCGGGACCGGAGAAAAAGGCGTACGCACGCCGGAAGAACCGGTCACCGACGATGCGAACCTCCGAGCCCTGCAATTCGAGCGGCCCGTCGGGCGTCCATCGCCGGTATTCCATCCAGCCGTCCCGGCGGCGCAGGAAGAATCCCTCTGTGTCCGCGTGTACGTCCAGCGGTCGGTCGGCGTCGATCCGAATGGGAAACGAGCCCTCGGACGGCGCCAGGGCGTCCAGCAAACCGTCGCGGATTGCCGGCCAGCTTGCACGTGCAGCGACGATCCTGCCCGCAGCCGGCTGCGACAACAGAAAGGTCATCTCTTCGGTTGTTTGGTGGTACACAACATCGAGAATCTGGTACGCCCGGTCATTCGATGATGGGCGATTGCCCGGCGGGAGAATCGGCAGCGTGCCCTGCGTGTCCGGCGACCATGGGAACGGCGGAGTGCGATACGCGAGCCATTCCAGGTCATACCCGGAATACGAACCCGGCGCCAGCGCAAACACAACGGTTGACGGTTCATCGGTTTCCAGAACCGCCGGCCCCTCCAAACCCTGATACGGAAGCACACCGAGCACCTCGCCGTCTGGTGACAGAATAGTGTTGCCGATCAACACGTTCCCGTCGGGGCCGTATGCAAACGGCTTTCCGAACGTGTCGAGCTCACCGGAGGGCGACGCTACGTTGAGAAAGCTCAGGTCTTCATCGAAGAAGAACGCCCGGCCGCGATACGAGAACGCATCCGATTGACTGCTGCTCGGCGGTTCGGCAACCAGAATCAACCGGGGCACATCTGCGTTGGTGTAGACGGTGTGCAGCACAAACTCAACCTCACCCAGGTTTGAATGCAGCGACTCGATTCTCGACGTCAGATCGACCGATATGTCGGTATATCCGAGAAAGCCGGGAAACGGCGTGGTCAAAAGGAAATCGCAGCCCACCACAGCAACGGCGACCAGCATGACAAGCGCCGTCACGCTTAACCGCGCGCGGCAATGGCCGGTGCGTGAAAACGCTCCGCGAATGCATCGTAGCGGTCGTTTTACCATGATACTCGCGCTCCTACGCTGATCGGCATGAGTCCGTGCGGCGTCCGTATCCACACTCGCCCGAGCGTGTTGTACCCGACTCCCAGGGCGTACCGAAGGTCGGGGCGGGCGAACAGCGACACGCGATTCAGATTCAACTCAACCGTTGGGTCACCGAGCAACGCGTACCAGTCCGTGTAGTCGCGACCATCGAGGCCAACCACGTCCGAGACCACCACACCGAAACCAACTCCAAGATGCAGTCGCACGATTGAGCGATAGTCAAACAACACGTAACGGCCGATACCGATGTTGTAATCGTAGAATACGACGTCGCGGGCGTCCCCGGATGGGGCCGGTTCGATGAGCCGGTAATGCTCCAGCGAAACAAACAGCGTGTCGGGGACGATGTGGAACCGCGTGGCGATCCCGACACCACGGCCGTACCCGAGCGTCCAGCGCAGGCCGACATCAAACCGGGTCTGTCGGATCATTTCGGGCAGATCGAGTACTACGTTCCGGTTGGCCAGCGCAACGGTTTGCTCGATCCGGTGGTATCCCGGTTTTTCTGCAACGACGTGCAGATCGGTGCCAATCTCGTATTGCACGAAGGGTACCAGCAGTTCGCCGGAGCTGATCCTGCCGACCAGACGATCCAGAAAGAGTACGCTGGCCGCCTCGGCGCCGCCGCGCACGCGGATGTTTTCAACCAGTCCTTCTGGTTGATCGGCGTAATATCCACCGGCAATGTACCGTTCCACGATCGGCTCCAGACCCTCGAGGGCCGCCTGAACCCCATCGAACACGGTGAGCCCCTGACGGGAGCGGGTCAGAACACCACCGAGAACCGCGTCGGCAAGCGGATCGTAGAGCACAAACTGAACAAACAGCTGGGCATCGGTACTCAGATAGAACGCCGCAACCACTACTCCGGCATCAGTGGAATCCAGGGCACCCAGAACTCGCGACATACGCCGCTCAAGCGGCAGCTCGATGTTGCGCTCGCGGAGCCACTGGTGGTCCGAAACGCCGACCACCCGCAACCCGCGGTTCTGCAACAGGTCCTCGATTCCCGAGAGCAGAATCCGTGGGGTTACATCGCTATCGGAGGTTGAATCAAGACTCGACACCACGATCTGCGCGCGACCGCGGATGGTATCACCGATTGATTCGCTGCCGGTTGGCTGTTGAGCCGGGACAACGGCTGCCCCAAGGAGCAACAGAATAACAGCCGGCCACAGTTTTCCGCTTGCCGGTACGGTGGAAGCGCGGTCGCGTGCTCGTCTCATTTGCTGGTCATCACCTCGACACCGTCCCAATCCTCATCCGGCGGGTTGAGCGCGTACCGTTCACAGCGCTCGATCATCATCTGCGCCAGGTGATCGCCCGGCAGAAGTTCCAGAACCCGTCTGAACCCTCTGGTGGCGTCGGCAAACCCGCGGCAGAAGTAATCTTCCATCGCCCGGTTATGCGCCTCCCACGCGCGGTTCCCGTTGTCGCTCAGGTTCCGCTGTGCCGTGTGAATGCGCAGGCCTTCGCCTCGCCCCTTGACCGCAACGGCATCGACGATCCGCGTTGGTACGTGCGCACCGACCTTCTGGCGCAGAAGCTCCGAGATAATCAACGGCTGCTGGTAGGGTTTGGTGAGTCCCTCGAGCCGCGACGCAACGTTGACCATGTCGCCGATCACGGTATAGTCCATCTTGCGCTCGGTACCGATATTGCCGACAGTCACCAGACCGTAGTTGATACCAACTCCGATATGAAACTCCGGCAGATTGAGGTTCGCCTGTTCGCGATTGAACAGCTGGACCGCCTCGACCATCGCCATACCCGCCTCCAGCGCGGCGTGCGCGTCGTTCTCGCGTCCGACCGGCGCACCGAAGAACGCCATGATCGCGTCGCCGATATACTTGTCGATCACACCGCCGCGCTCCATGATCAGCTCCACCATCACCGAGAAGTATCGGTTCAACGACGAGACCAGCACATCGGGCTGCATCTGTTCGGAAATTGTGGTGAAGCTGCGGATATCTGAAAACAGCACCGCCAGCTCGCGGTTTTCCCCAACCAGCATCGATTCGGGATTCTCGAAAAAGCGGTCGATCAGCTCCTGCGGCACGTATTTCTGAAAGATGTTGCGTATCTTGCGCTCGCGCTTCTGCGACAGCACCGCTTCGAACGCGTATCGCTTGATCCGGCCGTACGCCTTGTCGAGCTCGGAGACCATCACATTGAAGGTCTGGGACATCTCGCCGATCTCATCGCGGAAATGGACCTGCACACGAGAACCGAGATCACTCGAGGCGATAATCGAGCGCATCGCGCCGACCACCTGTGTCACCGGCGAGGTGAGTTTTGACACCACAAAGAACAGCACCAGCGCGGTCAACAGTCCGGATACCGCGGTGACAATCAACGTGCGCCAGGTGATCTGGTTCAGGTTGCGATAGAACGCGGCCCTGGACTCGCTGACAAACACCCGCCAACCAAAAGGGACATAGTCGAATCGCGACGCGATACGCTGATCGCCGTCGATGTCGATTGTCACCACATCGCGAAACGGTGTCGGTGGGAGCCCTGCGAGCACCGCGCTCTCCTGTGGACTCAGTTCCAAAGGCGACGTTGCCATCGCCACCGAACCGTGCGTATCGATCGCAAAGATCAGTTCGCTCTCGCTGCGAAGCATCGTCCGGGCGTAGACCTCTATTCCCGCCTGGGCGGCGAGCAGAATGTCGGCCCGGCCATCGAGATCGTTATCCACCAGGATCCGCCACTGGCCATCGATGTACTGCTCGAGCTGGTCGGTCTTGAAATCAAGAAACTCCGTGGTCACCGTGCTCACGGCATTGGTTGCCACAAAGAAGGCCGACAACCCCGACACAGCCAGCGACCCAATCAGCAAGGGTATGACCACCGCAACGATCTTTGTTCTTACGTTCACTCGACCACCTCAAGTTGCACACCAACGGTCAAACACAACACTCAACTATCGGAGTATAGCGGATTGTTGACTGATTATGTAGTATAATTTGCCACAGAAACGCTATAATTCGGCGTAAACGTCCGAGTTACGGGGGGTGAGATCCGATGGAGAACGGTTCCGGCCGATCAACAAAGACAACGGTTGGATTGTGGTGGATTCTTCCCATTGCGCTCGCACTGATTTCCGGATGTCCGTTGCCCTTTGAGTTCAGTGGAAGTGGCGTCACCGGCGCGCAGTCGCGTGATCCGAGCAGTCCGGACGTAACGCTGCCGGTATCCTTCTCCTACCAGCAATCGGGAGGCGGCGGCGGAGCCGCCGCCAATGGCGCAACCGTCCAGACCACCAGCGATACCACAATCACGCTGTCCACGCCGACCGGCTCAGCCACGATCTTCTACACCACCGACGGTACTCCTATTACCAGCTTGAGCGCCGCGCAGTCATTCTCCAATTCTTCCGGGCAGGTAGTATTGCGCATCAATGATCCAACGCCGCAGGCCCCGAGTACATCGATGGCTATTCGGGCCGTTGCGGTAGGCCCGGGCATGCGCCCGAGTCCGGAAACGGCCGCGAACTTCGAGCTGACCTACGATTTTCCGCACAGGGTCATATTTTCCGCGTTGGATATCGGGGCTGTTTCTCATGTGCCCCAGATGGCAACCAACGTGCTTCTCTACGGAGTGCGGCTTGACGTCCAGGGGCAGACCTCCACGCTGAGCGGATTCGATTTTCGCTTTGCGGGAAGCCTGCAGCCGACCGACATCCGCCGCGCGGACCTGTGGCTGTCGCCGTCGGCGACGTTTGGTGGTGACGCAGTCCGGATTCAACGCCGTTTCAGCGATGCAGCGTACAACGCCGGGGATACCGTCTCGTTCACCGCTTCGCGCACGCTGGAGCCGGGATTCCATTACCTCTACGTGACCACGACGATAGACCACCTGGCGGTTCCCGGCCGGACGGTCTCGGTCGAACCGGCCGCTCTTGCCGACATCTCCTTTTCCGATGGCCCCGAGCTGCTCGCAGACGGTCCATTTCCCGCCGGCCCGACCCGCACTTTCCTGACGGGGACAAACCCGTTCAACCTTGTCACAGAGAAGGTCCAGTTTTCCCGGCGGTTCACCCTGAGCAATATTCACATAAACAACAGTCCAACCACTTCGGCTACGGTTCCGGTGGGACAGCCGGTCAGCCTGATGTTTGACTTCCAGTCAACTCAGGCGGGCGATTTCTGCCCCGGTTGCATTGTACAAGCCTACGTAGGGGTCCGTGGGTTTGACGGCGCGTGTGTTACGAGTTTCGGCGGCTATTCCGCCACCTCGAACGGATATCAGATGGCTTTCACGCCGCCTCAGGCCGGAACGTACTTCCTGACCATG
The DNA here is from genome assembly GCA_007693325.1 of Spirochaetaceae bacterium. Taxonomy (GTDB): domain Bacteria; phylum Spirochaetota; class Spirochaetia; order DSM-27196; family PWMO01; genus PWMO01. Next base: position 9,810 of record REDW01000088.1, on the reverse strand, counting down.
GGACACGACCTGGAATTCAGCTGCCAGGAAGATCCTGAGTATCGGGTCACCTACTTCGATGGCGATCAAAACTTTGCGGTGATTGTAGCGCAGTAGGGGTGTAGCGGCGGGCTGCTACCGGCGAGGCTCTGACGTGGCAGGGTAGTGAGCGCGCATCCAGTCTCGATGGGTGTATCGCTACCGCGCCAACCGCCCTGGCGTGCCGACGGCCGACACCAAGCATCAACTCATATCGCGGGTTCATCCTGGTTTGCCGGTGTTGCAAACTGAAACAACCTTAGTTGCGCAGGTCGTTCGCCGGCCGGTTACGTACACACGCTACGACGAGGCACTATACCGCTATGATCTTACAAAATCATATCTTGGAAAGGATTATTGTCTCAGGATTCATTTCCCTCATACGCCGGTGCCAGGGAGGTCAATCAACGCTTCCAACTGCAAGTCGCCGCGATGTTGGCACAGCGCTTGCAAGGATAACTTCGTAGTAATAAACTCTAACGTTTCCGAGGGAGGCATCACAGTGAAGATTTATCGTGCTATCACGAAGTTTCCGGGTGGGCTCATGGTTATCCCGCTGCTGTTGGGAGCCGCGTTCAACACGTTCTGGCCGCAAGCGCTTGAAATCGGCGGATTTACCACGGCACTGTTCAAAAACGGTGCTTTGCCGCTGATCGGTGCGTTCCTTTTCTGCATGGGTGCCGGGATCGACTTCAAACTCGCTCCGCGTTCGATTCTGCAGGGCACCGCAATCACCGCGACCAAGTTTGGCATGGCGGTTGTGTTTGGCGTGGCCGTAGGGCGCCTGTTCCCCGGTGGCTTTCTGGGCCTTTCCGCGCTGGCAATTATCGGCGCAATGGAAAACACAAACGGAGGACTCTACGCAGCGTTGACCGGACAGTTTGGAACCGAAACAGACGTCGGTGCGATCTCCGTGATTTCGATTAACGATGGTCCGTTTTTGACCATGGTGGCAATGGGGGCAGCCGGCCTCGCAAATATTCCGTTCATGGCGCTGGTTGCGGTCATCATTCCTATTATTCTTGGTATGATCATCGGTAACCTCGATGATGAGATGCGCCAGTTCCTGGTAAAGGGCGCTCCGGTACTGATTCCGCTGTTTTCGTTTCCGCTGGGAGCCGGGTTAAACTTCCGCACGATTTTTGCTGCCGGGCTGCCGGGATTGTTGCTGGGACTTATGGTCGTAGGTATCACCGGAGCGGCGTGTATCATCGCCGACCGCCTTGCGGGCGGAAGCGGCGTCGCGGGAGCTGCTGCGGCCAGCACAGCGGGCAACGCAGCCGGAACGCCGATGGCAGTAGCGATGGCGGATCCCGCTATCGCCGGGATTGCAGCTGTTGCGACCGCACAGATCGCGACATCGGTAATCGTTACCGCGCTGCTGGTTCCACTGCTGGTGACCTGGGTTGCCAAGCGAAATGCTGCCCGGAGCGCAGCAGCGCAGGTCGCACCGTCAGTCGCCTGAGTACTCATGACAAAACCGTAATCAGCGAGACTTCAGCGTCGCCCCTCGTGGCGGGCGGCGCGCGCTCATCACCCACATCATTCCGTTATTCAGCTCGGCATTCAAAATGAAACAGTTTGACGGCTCTTCCAATGCGGTATAGTATTTAGCCTCCAAGTCAAGCAGCGCGTTTCGATAGACGGAGCGACGAGGTACGGCAAATGGCAAGTCCCATCGTATTCATCTCTCCGAGCCGGGCATTACAGAGGTCGTTTTCGCGTGTAAGCGAAGAGCTCGGAAAGAATATCCCGGTTCTGATTGGTGAGCTTGCCGCTGGGGCACGACTTGCCGCCGAACTGGAAGAGCAGGGTGTGGACGTCATTATCAGTCGTGGCGGAACGTCAGCCGCTATCTGTAGAACGGTGACCGAGATTCCGATTATCGATATACGCGTCGCCGGTTTTGACGTCCTGTTGGCACTGAAAAAGGCATCGCGGTCCAGCCGTCGTCTGGTGGTTGCGGGTTGCGCCGTGTTCACGCAAGGCATCGAAGAAGTGGAAGATCTTCTTGGCGTGTCACTCAGGGTGATCACCGTCGATGAAAACAGTGATGCCGCGGCTGAATCGCTCCGCGGCCAACTCAGCGCGGCTACCAAAGAGGGGTTCAGCTGGGTAGTCGGTGATACCTTTGCCGTAAGAGCTGCTCAAGGTTTCGGACTCAACGCTACATTGATCCAGTCGGGACGTGAGTCGTTGATGAACGCAATTCTGGAAGCCGAGAAGGTTGCGTCGGTGAGACGGCAGGAGTTCGAAAGATCCGAACGGCTGCACTGCATCACCAACCACGCACACGAGGGAATCGTCAGTGTTGGTTGCGACGGAAATATCGACCTGATAAATCCGAGCGCTGAGAGGATTCTGGCCGTTCGAGCGCCGCATATTTTGGGGCAAAGTCTCAGCAGGATTGTCCAGGACGAGCAGATACTAGGCCAGATTCGCAAAGGCTACAAGCAGCTTGGCACTATCGTTTCGTACGGCGATGTGAAGATAGCGGCAAACATCGTCCCGGTAACACCCGACGGTTGTCCCGGTCGGGTGATAATGACGTTTCAGGAGACCTCACGCATCGAATCTGTGGAACGGAAGCTGCGGCAGGAACTCTCCGCGAAGGGCCTTACAGCAACACGCTCGTTCGAAGACTTGGTGGGTGACAGTGCGATACTTGCTGATCTGAAGATCGAGGCGTCGGAATACGCACAGGTCTCATCGCCAATATTGCTATCCGGGGAAACCGGGGTCGGCAAAGAGATTTTTGCCCAGGCGATTCACAATGCCAGCCCCCGGCGGGACCGTCCGTTTGTAGCGATCAACTGCGCGGAGTTGCCCGAGCATTTGCTGGAAAGCGAACTGTTTGGATACGTGGAGGGGGCATTCACCGGCGCGCTCAGAAAGGGCAAACAGGGGCTAGTAGCGTTGGCGCACGGAGGCACGGTATTCTTTGATGAAATCGGCGAGATTTCTCATTCGATTCAGCTGCGATTATTGCGGTTCATCCAGGAAAAACAGATACGGCGCATCGGCGACGACAAGCTGATTCCGGTGGACATACGAGTTGTAGCTGCCACGAACCAGACCCTCGGACGTCTGGTGCAGGAGGGAACATTTCGCGAAGACCTGTTCTATCGGCTCAACGTATTGAACCTGAGTATCCCGCCACTGAGATCCCGCCCTGAGGATATCCCTGGATTAGTGGAACACTTCATTCAAACGTCCAATCGACGGCTTGACCGCAATGTATGCGCGGTTTCGCAACAGGCGATGCAGATGCTGCGTCGTTATCCGTGGCCGGGTAATGCGCGGCAATTGGAGAACATTGTGGAACGGCTGGTGATCCGAGCACGAACGGAGACCATAGCCGCGGCTTTGGTCGAGGCCGTGCTTGAATCGGAATCCAGCCACGCTCCCGGCGGCAACGGCTTGGGCAGCAGGGGAACGGTCGGCAGCGGCGATACGCTGAAAGAGATCGAGCTGTCGGTCATCGATCGCGTGTTGACCGAGGAAGACGGAAACCTCAGCCGGGCTGCGACTCGATTGGGGATCGGTAGAACCACGCTGTGGCGCAGAATGCGCGATACCAGGGTACAGCAGTGACCTGTTCCGGTTTCACAATGAAACAGACCCCCGTGTGTTGTAGACCGGAAAAGGCTTTGCTCTCTTAACGGCTTTTGCTGCATCCAACGCCGCAAAGTATCCGGGTGAGCAGTGTGGCGGTTTCAGGAGTTTATATTGTTTCCCGATAAAGACATATAGTCGCTTCCGCCGGCTGTGCCTCGGACCTTTCGCTGGTCTGTATCCCATGCTTCTGAGCGGCTACTGGCATGATATTTGCTAAAGGAAAAGCATGAACAAGTCAATACAATTCCCGTTTGGCCCCGATGAGGTTACGATTCACATTCCACAGTCAGTTGACGTACTGAAGATGCCGGTTGCAGAAAGGCTTTCGAATCCAGAGACAGAGATCAAACAAAGTCTGCAACATGCGATCGGTACGCCCGGCCTCGACGAGATCGTACGGCAGAAACTGGCGTCCAAGCCGGACGCCACTGCGGTGATCGTCATCTCGGATCACACTCGGCCGGTGCCCTACCGTGGTTCACAGGGAATTCTATGGCCGATAATCGAGCTACTCCTGCAGTGCGGCGTTCCGCAGGAGCGCATCCTGGTGCTGGTGGCGCCGGGAACTCACCGCCCACTGACGGACACCGAACTCAAGACGATGCTCGACGAGCGGGTCTTTTCTGCCGGAATTCCGATTAAGAGTCATAATGCCCGGGACACGGCCGGGTTAACGCATCTTGGTCGTACTCCCGCCGGTAGCGAAGTCTTTGTCAACAGCGATTACCTGAACTCGGACATCAAAATTCTTACCGGTCTTGTTGAAACTCATTTCATCGCAGGATTCTCCGGTGGTCGAAAATCGGTGTGCCCCGGCCTTATCGGCGAGGAGACCACCTTTCTGTTCCATAGTGCTGAATACCTATCGGCCCCCGGTTCGCGGGATCTGAACCTGGTGGAGAACCCGCTGCATGAGGAAGCGGTTCAGGTTGCACGCATTGCCGGAGTTGATTTCATTGTAAACGTCACGCTGAACCGCAGCTTTGACGTGACGGGTGTCTTTTCCGGAGACCTCGAACAGGCGCACCTTGCGGCCACCGAGCTGCTTCGGCGGTATGTGGAGATTCGTTCGGAACGCAAGTACGACATTGTGATCACGCACGCGGGGTTTGTCGGAATCAACCACTACCAGTCGGTCAAGGCCGGCCTTGCAGCGATGGGAGCGTTGAGGAAAGGCGGTTGGCTGATCGCCGTTGCGGCAAACACCGACGTGGATCCGATTGGGACGCAACGCTACCAGAGCCTGCTGCATCTGATGAAGATGATCGGACCGGAACAATTCGTGAAGCTGATCTTCTCCCCGGACTGGACCTTCGTGCCCGACCAGTGGGAAGTGCAGGCGTGGTCGAACCTGTTGATGCACGTGCCGCCGGACCGATTTGTGTACTACAGTCCGCAGATGAACGCGGCGCAGTACGCGATCATACCCGGCATCGACGGCAACCGGTTTCTTCCTGCCGCCGATCGCTACCAGAACAGCAACAAACACATTCAGGCGGTAATCGACGGTGTTCTGGAATTGGCAACCGCTGAGCTGGGTGATTCTGCCCGCATCGCGTTCCTTGCCGACGGTCCGTACGGAATAGTCGCACGGCAGTAGTCGTCGCGCGACAATACCCGTGGGGTCGCGTATTCACCCGACACAGCGGACCCCACGAGGCCGAACCCACGGGATGTTACGACGGCATCAGCGACATGAGATGCTCGGCGATGAGACCGTCGATCGAGCGATCGGCAGGAAGGCCAAGTTCGAGCGCACGGTCCGCGCGCATGACCCGAGGCCAGGCATCGATCATCCCTTGCACCGATTCGGCCGGTTCAAAGTCGACTGTTCCCAGCGTTTCGGGTTGTGGATGCAATCTGCGAACCGTCTCCGAGATCTCTTCGGCCGAAGGCGAGATTCCCGGTCCGTTGACCGTCCGATAGTCTCCAAGAGCTCCATCTTCGAGTTCGCTCAATGCCCACAACAGCTCGATACACTTGCGTACCCCGATAATGGGAATGCGGGTATCGGCTCTTACCGGGCAGACGTAGTCGGATCCCCGCAACGGTTCCCGCACTAGTGCACTAGCGTATCCGCTCGCGGCGCTGTTTGCGTCGTCGCGCACGATTACCGCGGGAAGGCGGGTCGCTCGTCCGTCGAGGTACCCCTTTCTGGAATACTCGTTCAAGAGCTGTTCTCCGATCACCTTGTGAACGCCGTAGCTGTTCTGGGGGTGCTGGTAGGTCCAGTCGTCGACCTCGGCCGGTAGGACCGATCCCCCGAAGGTGGCAATTGAACTGGCGAAGACGAATCCTGGTCGCTTTCCCTGCAACCTGCACGCTTCCATCAAATTGATGGTAGCGTGAAGGTTGGCGCGCATCCCGGCCTCAAAGTCTTTTTCTGCTCCACCGGATACCAGCGAGGCAAGGTGAATGACCTTCGATACATCGCTTGTGACGAGGTGGCGACAGGCATCTGGATCACCCAGATCGGCCTGAATGAAGCTAACCCGATCGGACAACCCGCTGATACGACCGTTCTCGACAATATCGGTGAGCAAAACAGGCACGTCGATCCGATTCTCCAATAGCCAGTGAGCCAGACGAGCTCCGAGAAACCCTCCTCCTCCGGTAATCAGCACCGCACCCATCACGCCGCTCCGTTTGCCGCTCGACGCTGCCGAACCGCTTCCGCTGCGTCGTTCCAGCCCTTGACGAACATATCGCGGAAGAACTGCACGGGGCCAAAGTCGGCAAACGCATCCGGCTGCAGACCGTCTTCCAGATAGGCGCTCTTGAACGCTGGCAGTTTCTCCAGCAGCTCGGATACCACCCGTTCAGGTGCCGGGTTAAACATCCGCCACACCACCGCTGGGTTTTGCTCCACCAGGTCGGCAGCCGATCCTTCCCAGTTGATCGTGATGTGCATGTTGCCGCCCACGAACTCGGTGAAGTGGTGCAGCCCGCGTGCACCGCCGCCGAGCATAATTCCGGGGTAGTTGCGCTGCTGCATCATCGCGTATTGTCGGCGTGCGAGAATTGTTCCGGCCTGCCACAGAAGATCCGGAGCGATATTGATACCCTCGCGTGCCGCCGCCTCCCTGATATAGTCATCAAAGATGCCGGTGATGTGGGTAACAAATAGCGGAGGCCGATTCCCGCTTCGTTTGCTGGTTCGATCGTAGAGCTCGCAGGTTGCGATTGCCTGCGGCAGGCCCATTACCTCGGTGGCGATCACAGGAATACTCTCTTCTATCATTGCTTCAATCGCCTTCAGCCCGGCGGTTGTCACGGCAATCTTTGCTATGAAGTTGGCCCCGAGCTTACGGTATTCAAGTGCTTCCCTGATGATGTGATCGGCGTTGTGATCGAGCAGCGGGTTCCCCTGAATTGATACAAACCCGGCGTTCTGCGAATCGCGCTCGTACAGCGGCAGGAATTGCGCCATTACCGGCCTGAGCAGGTCCTGCATCACCAGGTCTACCGCCTGATGATCGTTGTCCGTTCTCCTGACCGCGTTGTCGATGATGCCGTTGACCGTCTGTTTCATGTTTGGGCGTTTCAGCTGATTGGCGACATATGTTGGGTTGGTCGTACACGCAATTGCCCCGGCGTTGATTGACTTCCTTGCCTCCTCCGGGGTCGGGTTGTTGATCCAGAGCCGAGTGGGACTCATACCGTGGACGCGGTGAAAATAGCTATCGCTCATGGTCAGGCCTCCTGCTAGTGGTTATGAGACCATGCCTTTGCAAATCTCGTGCCATGTATCCTTCGATCGGATGGATCGCATATTTTGTTCTGCTGAATATAAATAGCTGGGACTATACCGATTTCGGCTGCAGGCGCACCACTGTTTCACAGCCATTTGTCGTGGTGGGCGTTTCAATCTGGGGCAGAATTCCGTTTCGAAACGGCCATCGCGCCGACCGCAGCCTCGCGTGCCTTACGTTGCGAGTGACCGCCGCAGGCATCAGCAGCCGCGCTTGCTGTGGCGGGCGGTGGTGCTCAGTCTTCGCTGTCGGGTTCTTCGTCGTCCTGTGCGGATTTCGCGACCGTCTTACCGGAGATGCCGAAGCTCTCATCAAGATCATCGCGATAACCGCTGAAAAACGAAGCAAACAGTTTGCGTGTACCGGCGGGCGTGAACACCTTGGAGATCCCGTGCATCTCCAGGTCGATGAAGAGCGTCTTCTTCTGGTGGATCACCTGGCTTGGGTAGACGCTCATATGCCCGACAATAAGAAACGCCACCGCGCACGCCACCGCGCCGTAGCTGCCGGTGCGCACGCCGAAGAGCTCCATGGCCATCATCACCGCCGCCAGCGGGGTGTTGGTGCACGCCGCCAGGAAGGCCACCATGCCGATTGCCGAGAACAGTCCCACGTTGGCGCCGGTGATCTGTGCCCAGTAGTTGCCGGCGGTAGCGCCGATGAAAAAGATCGGCGTGAGGATGCCTCCGCTGCCGCCGGAGGCGAGCGTCACGGAAGTGGTGAACATCTTGAAAAACGGGGCGATGCCGCGAAACGCCACGCCGTCGAGAGCCGAATCGATGACACGGGTACCGAGCCCGACGTAGTTGGTGGTTCCGCTAAGCAGTACTACCGCGACCAGCAACGCACCGCCGATCAGGCCCTTGAGCGGCTCGCAGATCCTGATCCGGTGAAAGAGACGCTCGACTCGCGACAGCATGGTGATGAAGACGATCGCGAGCATGCCGATCACCAGGCCGAAAACGACCATCTTTCCCAGCATCGCGAGCTCACTGGATACGATGAATTGCACCGAGTAGCTGAGATGAACCACTCCCATGGAACGGGTTACAAAATAGCTGACGTAGGACGCCATCAGCGCCGGCAGAAAACGGTTGTACGACATTCGGCCGATCGAGAGGACCTCGGTTGCAAACAGCGCGCCGGCGATCGGCGTGCCGAAGACCCCGGCAAAACCGGCGCTGATGCCGCACAGCACAAACCGCTGTTTGTCGAGCCGATTGAGTCGAACCAGCGATGCAAACGCCGACGCCACTCCGGCGCCGATCTGGGCGCTCGGCCCCTCCTTGCCGGCGGAACCTCCCAGGATCAGCGTTATCAGGGTTGCCGCCATCTTGACCGGGATGATCATGGGGTTCATGTGGCCGTCCTGGTTGTGCAGCGCTTCGATCACCTTCTCGGTTCCGTGACCGCGCGCGTCTTTGGCAAAGGTCTGCACTATCAGGGAGCTCAGGAACAGCCCCAGCGGGATGAGGTAGAAGAAATGCGGCCAGGCGTAGACCACGCCCGTACCGCCGTCCAGCAGCAGCAGGAAGATTCCGGTGGGCACACCGGCGATGATGCCGGCGATAGCCGCCAGCATGACCCACTTGAGCGTAGTCAGGATAACCAGAGTCTGGATGACAAAGAATCCCCAGGCTCGCAGGCGGGATACTCGGCCACTCTTTTCGGCATCGTGCTTGTCACTCAAATCACAGCGGTCCTTTGCATCAGCGGCATGCCGGCCGGATGGTTCAGATAAGCGCGTATAATAATGCCGCAGCGGCTGAAAAGGCAAGGCCGGCCTGTACAGCGGCGGCCGTCGGCAGAGCTGCGGCAATCATGCCTCAGTTGTGGCGGTTTGGTCCTTGTCGATCAGGTAGGCCAGCAGCAGCTCTTCCAGCGTCCTTCGCGGGCCCGGCTGGTTGGCGAGTGCGCGGCGCTTGATGCAACTGCTGCGCCGCTGATAGAAGCGGTACATCTCGCGCGGGTCACTGCTGTCAACCTCGACCGGCCGGATCTGTTCGCCCAGTTTCCCGATCAGGTCATCCCGATCGATCACCGGGATCTTCTGCAGCTGCATGGTGCGGTTAATGAGCACGATATCCTCGTGCAGCAGCCCGAAGACAAACTCCTGAAGCGCTTGCAGCACTTCCTGGTCATCGCCGCGCTCGATCAGGAACCGATGCCAGCGGTCGGAAAGCAGGGCAGAAAGTTTGACCAGTTCACGGGTACCAAGCATAGTGCCAAACACCGGCGCAACCCGCCTGCGCACGCGCCACAGGTCGATAACCGTAGGGGCGTAATCGATTAAGGTTCGGTCGAAGCGGTGTTCCCAGAGGTGTATCAGACCCATCGCTGCCCGCCGGCGCACGCGTGCGCTGTAGTAGCCGTCGCGTTCCACAATCACCTGGTACACGTCTTCAATCAGCAGCGAGAAGAT
>REDW01000066.1 GCA_007693325.1 Spirochaetaceae bacterium | reverse complement strand
CCAGCGGACCGCGCGCAAAGGCAATACGCGCCGAGCGGTCGGCTGATTCAAACAGCTGCTCTCCGAGCGGGTGGAATTCGGTTGGACGATCGATTCCTGCGAAAGGATCGTCCGGCATCGCAGTGACCAGAAGCGTTCCGGCATCGGTGGCGCGAATGCGCAGCAGGGTGGAAAGCTGTAACGGTAGACGGCTGACGTCGTTGCGTGGCCGATTAGTCAGACTGTAGAGACCGCTGTACGTCTGCAGCGGTTTGCTCAACTCGGGCAGCGGATAACCGTCCAGCGGATCCGGACACTCGATTTCGTCACACAGCGCCTGTGCCAGAAATCCGGCTGCGGTGGTCCGTGGCGCCGTGTTGTTGGTGCCGGTTACCAGGAACAGTCCGATGTCCGCCTGCGGCACCAGTATCATGCGCGACATCATCCCTTCGGAATCACCGTCACGAATCAGCAGGCGCAACCCGGCGTGCTCCTGCTCCAGGAAGCCTGAGCTGACTCCGGGGAGGCGCCGGTGATTGCGGAACCGGACCTCCAGCGCGCGGCGGACGGTATCCTGCGACAGAATGCGCTGGTCGCCGAATCGGCCGCCGCTCTGCAGCAGGTTGATCAGCCGCGCGGCGTCGGCAACCGTGGTGTGGAATCCGTCGGCCGGGACCAACTGCGACCACGAAGGTTGCAGCAAGCGCAGCGACGCTCCCTGGTAACGCAACTCCGCGGCGCGGCGCTCTGCGAGCGCCGGCGGTAACGGCTGATCGAACGTGCTGCTGTTCATTGCCGCCGGTTCGAATAGCCGCCGCTTCATGGTCTCGGCAAACGGCCGGTCGCTGAGTTCTTCAATTGTGGCCCCCAATACGGCGGCGGCCCGGTTGCCATAGGTGGTCATGAGGCCGGGGCGTTGAAAGGGCACCGGTGGCGAACGGTTGAGAAACTCACGTAGCGGTATCAGCTCTCCGGGGTCGAGGGTCCTGGTGTTGACGCTCTGCAGTTCGAAGCCTTCGGTGTGAGTCAGGAGGTGCTCGAACTGAATCGGCGTGCGTTCGCGGGTGGGTACAGGGATCGAGTGCACGTGCTGACGTACCGGCGCACTGATGGCGATCTCGTGCTCGGCCAACAGCTCCGCCGCTACCAGCGCGGTGGGAAGCTTGCCAATAGAGGCCGCGCGCACAACCGACTCGTACGCATCGAATGCGATCGACTGGGCCTGATCGCTGTAGCCGCGCGCCAGTAATACGGTCTGACCGCGGTAGACAACTGCAAGGCCCAGGTAGGGCAGGCGGTAGTGCTGCTCGATCCTGGCGGCGGTCTGCTCGGCAATTCGCTGCGCCAGCGCGCGCTGCGCCGCAGCTTCCGTGGTGTCCTGCGCCGGCACTGCCGTGGCGCCGCAAAGCAACAGCACCACCGCCACAGCTGTTACCGCCATAGCGCTCTTCATACTACTCTTCGGAACCGCCGGATTGCCGGTCTTCGCTGAGACGGAAGCGCCCAACCGTCTGCAGAACCTGCTGGATACTGCGGCGGTTCTGCTCTCCCATATCAACAACGCTGACCGCAACGCGCTTGATCTCGGCGGTACCGGTGGCCATCTCGTTCATACCTGATTCTACCTCGTGGGTAATGTCGACCAGCCGCTGCATCTCCTGCAGAACGATCTTGCTGCCCTCGTTCATCTCGCCCGAACCGGACTGCACTTCCTGTGTTACCTGATTGATATCCTCGAGCGCTTTGAGCACTTGCGTTGAGCCGGCGCTCTGTTCTTCCATCGCGTGTTGGATCTGGCGTTCGAGTTCGTTGAGAGTTCCGATGAGCTCGGCTACGTGATCGAAGGCGCGTTCAGCATCGACTGAGGATTCCGATACCGAGTCGATCGCGCCCTTGATCGATTTGAGCACGCCCGATATCGTCTTGGACTGCTCCGCGGCTCCTTCAGCGAGTTTGCGGATCTCATCGGCAACTACGGCAAAGCCGCGGCCATAGTCTCCGGCGTGAGCCGCCTCGATGGCGGCGTTCATCGCCAGCAGGTTGGTCTGGCTGGCAATGGTTTGAATGGCCGCGTTGGCATCGAGCAGGCCGTTGGACTTCTCGGCGATGTCGCGAACCAGCGCGGTTGTTCCGCTGATGCGCGCTTTGCCGGTCTCGGCCGCCTCGAGGAGCTGCTCGAAATAGCTACCGCTCTTCTCCAGCGTATTGCTGACCGACTTGATGCTGGCCACCATCTGTTCAATGGCAGAGGAGGACTGAATGACGCCGGCGGCCTGCGACTCGATCCTGTCATTGAGTGATTCGATGTTGCGCGCTATCTCTTCCATGGTGGAACTGACTTCGGTCACGCTGGCCGACTGATTGATGACCTGCTGTTTGACACCGTCGATGTTGGCGCTGATCTGATTGACGGCTGCCGAGGTCTGCTCCATGTTGGCAGCCAGCGATTGCCCAACCTGATCGAGGCTCTCGACCGATTGCCGAATAGTACGCACAATTGTTGATAGCTGCTCCATGAAGCGGTTGAACCCATGCGCCAGAGCACCGAGCTCATCGTGCGAACGCACCGGCAGGACACGCGTCAGATCTCCCTGACCTTCGGAAATATCCCGTAGCAGGTCGGCGGTCTCGCCGATTGGTTTGCTGATCAGGCGTGCGATCAGCAGCGAAATCGCGACGACAATCACAAATATTGCCACTACGATCAGGGTCAATGAAGTCACCACACGGTCAGCGGCAGCCAGCAGTTGGGCGGTTGGGGTGTCAACAACAAAGGTCCAGCCGGGGGCAGCCGCGATAGCGGCGAAGAACGCGGTACGCTGCTCGCCCTCGGGCGTGGTGTAGCGGCCGATTCCGCTTGTCTGCTGCTGCATGCGTTCAGCGAGTTCACCGAGGCCGCTGAATCCCTGCTCATCGGCGTCGGCCAGCCGCAGGGTCATTCTCAGCTCTTGCTGCGGATGGGCTATGACCGTACCGCTCTGGTCAACCATCCAGCCGTAGCCCGCGTCTCCCACCTGAACGCGTCCGGCTATGTCGGACAGTGTCTCCAGCAGCATGGTTGCCGCGGCTAACCCGACCAGTTCACCGTTGGCTGTGCGGACCTCGTGGGCAATGACCACAATCGGGCTGCCGGTTGATTGCGAAATAACCGCGTTACTGACCGCAGACCGCGCGCCACCTTCAACCACCTGCTGGAAATAGTCACGTGCAGCAACATTGCCAACTGCTCCCTGGGTGGAGACGTAGCGTCCATCGGGCTCTGCAAAGAACATCATTTCATACATCGACGGCGTTTCGCCCTCGCGCGATCGAAGATCGGCGGCAATCTGGTCAAAGTCCCCGCTGCGCAGCACGTTGCGCTGCGCGAAGCTGCGTACCACCAGCAGATGCCCTTCGAGGATCTGGTCGATTGACTCGGCGCGCGCGGAAACTACTTCACCGGCAAGGTTGTTGGCCATCGGCGCAATTGAATCGCGAGTGGTCTGGCGCACCAGCAGAGCCAGTACCACAAACAGCACCAGCATTGCACCGGCGTAGAGCAGTACGATGCGCGTGGCGAGTCTTGTGTTGAATGTCTGCTCCTGCTTCATAGAATGCGGCCTCCCGGTCTCGTTGTGTCTTAGCGGGCGAAGAGCCTCATTGTAGCGCAGATTTGCAGATTTGGCGAAGAGGGACTATGCTTGTATAGTAGGCACACTATGGACCAACAGAGCAGGCAAGTTCCGCCACGGTTCTACCGTACAACGTTCATGATCGGTCTCGGGTTCTTCACTATGGGGCTGATGGACCCGCTCTACGATAACTACGTGCCGGTGTTCCTCAATCAGTACCTGGATTCGCGTGCGCTGATCGGCGTGATCATGACCTTTGACAATATTCTGGCGCTATCGCTGATCCCGATTGTGACCGCGCTCAGCGACCGCACGCGTACGCGAATCGGGCGGCGGATGCCGTACATCCTGGTAACACTGCCGCTCAGTGCGGCGGTATTCTTCTGGCTTCCGAGCGCCGGCATGACGTCGTTAGCAGCGCTGGTGGGTGCGATTGTACTGCTGAACCTGTTCAAGCAGGCGGCGCGCGGTCCTGTGGTGGCGCTGATGCCCGATACCATCCCCGGTGAGTTCCGCAGCGAGGCTAACGGCGTTATCAATACCATGGGCGGGATTGCGGCAATTGTGGGCACCATTGCACTGGCGCCGCTGATGGATCTACGTCTCGAGTTGCCGCTGCTCGGTGATACGTCGCGTCGGCTGCCGTTCATGATCGCCAGTCTCTTGATTCTGCTGGCAACGCCGGCGCTGTTTGCAACCGTAAAGGAACGCAATACTCGCGAGGACGCGCCAACGCGCGAGCCGGTTCTGCGTTCGCTCAAGCTGGTCTTCACCTCCGGGGACAAGAGTGCGGTCTACGTGCTGCTGGCGCTGTTGCTGTGGTTCTGCGCCTACTGGGGCATGCGGCCGTTTATGACCCTCTATACCATCGAGCATCTCGGCCTGAGCGAGGGCCTGGCCGGCTTTTCCACCGGCATGGTCGCCATAGCCTACGCGCTGTTCGCGATCCCCAGCGGCATGGTTGCTCATCGCATCGGGCGCAAGCGTACTATCCGGATCTCGCTTGTGGCGCTGGCGCTGCTCTCGGCGCTGATGTTCACCCACGAACTGTGGACGCTGTCGATTGGTTCCTCGCGGACGTTTGCCGTGGGAACGTTCTGGGCTCTGTTGTTTGGATTCGGCATCTTCTGGGCGGCGGTGATTACCAACAGTTTTCCGATGCTGTGGCAGATGGCTGAGTACGATAACATGGGCATCTATACCGGGCTCTACTACACATTTTCACAGACCGCGGCTATTGTGGCTCCACCTGTCACCGGGGTAGTAGTAGACCTCTTTGGCCTGCGCGCTATATTCGGCGTTGCTGCACTGGTGATGCTGGCAGCGTTCATGGTCATAAAGCACGCCAGCGGCGGAGAGCCCACCGCTTCAGGCCAACAGGCGAATGCGTGAGAATATGTAATCCAGGCTGTCCTGTTTGAGCACCACGCGGTAGAACGGATCGGTACCGAGCTGTTCGGCCCCCCAGCGGCGGTAGTGCAGGTATCTCTGACTGCGGCGGCTGTCAAACCAGTAGACCAGTTTCATCTGTCCGTTCTCGATCTCCAGGCAGGTTATCCCGTGTTTGCCCAGTACACAGCCCGAATTGAACATGCACGGCACCAGCAGATTGGCGTTGTAGAGGCTCTCTTCGTACTCTTCGTGGTCGGGATCGTTCATCAGGCTGTGCAGGTCTTCCTTCAGCACCTTGATGCGCTCTTCGATCGCGTTGCGTCGCTGTCCTTCAGCATCAGAGTAGTCGCGGCACAGCGACTCGATTTCGAACTTGATTGAGTCCGACTTGTTCATGCTCTCAAACAGCGGACGGTGGGTGTGCGCCACAATCGAGAGGATCTTCTTTGTAGCCGCAAAGCGGTAGACGCGCCGTTCCATCGCGAAGCGCTTGCGCGAATTGTGGCTGATAGTGTAGCTGCTGATGCGCAGCGGATTGGCTACGTAGCGCAGCACGAGATCTACCCATTCAATGTTGCGCGAATAGAAGAGCGAACTCTGGTGGCCGTGGAAAATGAAGATCGTGTTGTTCTTGTAGGTGAACCGCAGCGCCTCCTGAATGTCGAAGCGGTCGTCGTCGCCTTCCATCAGCTCCAGATCGTGGTTGCCCACCAGGCGGTGCAGCGTTCCGCGGCGCTGAAAACGGCTGAACAGCTCGTAGGTGGTGCTCCAGCGGCGCATGATCGCCGCAAGCCGGTAACGAGCAAGTTCCTCGACATCGCCGTTCAGTATAAGATGGTACTCGTTGGGCAGGTAGTGGTTGGCCAGCGCTGAGTTGAAGAGTGCTGAATTGTGAAGGAAGTCATCTGCCTTGCCGCCGTTGCCCATATGCAGGTCGGCAAAGATAACGTAGCGCCGATCCGGATCGAGCGGCTGGGGCTCAGTCTGCTCGAACACACGCTGCTGGTTGTCGTAGGCGAACTGCTCTTTCTTGTGACCCATTGGAATCAATAATAGAAAAATTCTGCTACGGCAGCAAGCGCGGTTCTGCGCACTTCTCAGGCAAAGAAGAACAGCCTGACCGCCATGGCCAGCACGGTGACCGTCAGTACCGCCTTGATCCAGCGGTCACCCCTGGCCACCGAAAAATGTGCTCCCAGCCACGCTCCGGTGGCGTTACCGGCCGCAAGCACTGCACCGGCGGCCCAGTCTACCTGTCCGTGCAGCAGAAACACCGCCAGCGCTGGAAACGTGTAGATCAGGACCACCATTACCTTGGTGGCGTTGGTCAGCACCAGGCTGGTGGCGCTGAGGCGCGAGAAAGCCGCCATTATCAGGAAACCGACACCGGCCTGGATGAAACCGCCGTAGATGCCGATTACAAAGAAAACCGGCAGCAGTAATCCCCAGTTCCGGATCTCGTGCGGTCCCTGCGGTTTGCGATCTGCGCCGGTCAGGGTCAGCACCAGTACCGCCACCATGACGCCGGCAAGGATACGGTTGAACAGCTCGGGTGCGATATCCACCGCAACGCGGCTGCCGATTATCGCGCCACCCGACGCGGCTGCCCCCAGCAGCAGCCCGGCGCGCAGCGGGAAAAACCCTTTACGGCGGAAGCGATATATCGCCACGCTGTTCTGGCTCAGCTGTGCCAGGCGGTTGGTTCCGTTGGCCATGGCAGGTGGCAGCCCCAGAAAGATCAGCGTTGGCAGCGTGATCAGTGAGCCGCCTCCGGCCACAACATTGATGAAGCCCGCCGCAGTTCCGGCAAACGCAATCAGCGGCAGCGCGAGCGGTGTTATTTCCACAAGGCGTTCTCCAGCGTGTAGTCTGCGGATGCAGTCCGACCCGCACTATAGCCGGTTTCCCTCCGTTAGTAACGTGGGCTATCCGCAACCTGCAGCAGAACATCGACTCGCCCGCCGTTACGGTTGCTGAACGCCACGGTTCCGTGGTGTTGCTGGGCCAGGGCGCGTACGATGGTGATGCCGAAACCGTCTGAGTGCCCTTCCAGCAGCGGGGGCGGAAAGCCGCTGCCGTTGTCCTGCAGCGTGATGCGGATGCGGTCCGCGCCCGCGCGGCGGACGTCGATCTCGATCCGTGGACGCGCCACGCCGCCAAAGGCGTGTTTAACGGCGTTGGTGACCAGTTCGTTGATGATTACTCCGATTGCGACTGAGAGGCGCGACGGGACGGTACTCTCGTCACTTTGCGCGTGGATTGCGCAGCCTGATACAGCCGTCAGCTGGCGTAGACTTTGTACCACAGAATCGATCAGCGGCCGCAGTGCAACCGTCTGCAGATCACCGCTTTGATAGACCTGCTCGTAGGTTTGGGCTATAGCCGAGATACGCGAGGCGCTGCTATGCAGCGCCTGGCGGGTATCCGGGTTGCCGCTGGCTGTTGCCTGCAGCGAAAGCAGCGAACGCACAAGGTTCATGTCGTTCTTGATCCGGTGATAGGCTTCGCGCAGCAGCAGCTCCTTCTCTGCCAGCAGTCCGCCGACTCGCTGCTCGGCGGCTTTGATTGCCGAGATATCGCGCGAGATGCCGAACAGGCCGCTGACGCGACCTTCGCCGTCATAGATGGGAAGCTTGGTGGTTGAGACCCAACCCTCTTCACCGTTGGCCCACGCCTGGCGCTGCTCTACCGCTATGATTGGCTCCAGGGTCTGCATCATGTTCTGTTCGGCTGCGTAGTACTGTGTGGCGCTGTCATGCGGATAGAAGTCGAAATCGCTCTTGCCGATTGCTGCTTCGGGTGACGCTAGTCCGTAGAGCTCTGCCAGCGAGCGGCTGATGCGGCTGAATCGGCTCTGTGTGTCCTTGATGTAGATGTAGTCCGGTGAAGAATCCAGCAGCAGCTGCACAAGCTGCTGTTCGTGTGCCAGGCGGGCTGCGATGTGCCGCGTGCGGTACTCTGTGTGGTCGGTGATCTCGCGCACAACGCCTACCAGCAGCGTCTGCCCGGTTTCCGCTATGGTTACCCGGGTCTTGCGGGTCCAGTTGACCTTGCGTGCGCCCGTGCGGTCAGTGATAAGCTCCTCGTTGGTGCTCTGCTCGCCGCCGGCGAGGACCTGCCGGTCGATAGTGGCAAAGAGTGCGGCTTCTTCAGGGGCAAACACGTCGTAGTCGGTCCGGCCGATGAGCTCGTTGCGGCCAAAGCCGGTCAGCCTGCAGTAGGCGGCGTTGACCATCAGGAAACGAAGCTGGTCATCCTTGACAAAGACAGGATCGGGAATGCTGTCCAGGACTCTCTCGGCAAAGCGCTTGGAGCTTTCCAGCTCGCGTTCGGCCTGTTTTTGCGCGCTGATATCGCGGTAGGCAACGTGCACCACGCGGCGATCCGGAAGATCGATTGGCACCGCGTAGATCGCCACGTCGATCAGCCCACCGTCTTTGCACTGCCGCTGTGTCTGGCACTCAACCGTCTGCTGGTTCTGGACGCTGTGAGCGAGTCTGACGTGCTGCTCTTTCAGTGATTCGGGAACGATCAGGCGGCTGACCTTGCGGTTCTGAATTTCATCCTCGCGGTACTGGAACAGGCGGGTGAACTCGCTGTTACACGCCTGTGCCCGATTGTGCTGGTCGACCAGCATCATAGCCAGCGGAGCGTTGTGGAACAGGTGCCGGAAATGGGTCCGCTCGGTCTGTAGCTGCTGATCCTGCTGCTGCAGCTCCTGGTAACGGTCAAACAACTGGTAGGCCATTTCGATGGCTTCCTGTAGTACAAAGTCGCCTGAATTCTTGACCACGTACCCGTAGCGTGTGATGGCCTTCACCTGATCCACGTAGGGCTTGCTGGAGTGCGAGGTCAGAAACACAACCGGGACGTGGCGCTGCTGCAGAATCTGCTGTGCAGCCTCCGGGCCGCTGATGCCTGCGCCGAGATCGATGTCCATCAGAATCAGGCTGATGCCGGGATCCGCCACGGCTTGCTGGACCGCATCCTCGCCGTTGCCGGATCGAACAACGCGGTATCCAAAGCCTTCAATGGTGTTTGTCTGCGCCAGAGCGACGATCGCTTCGTCCTCCACCAGCAGGATAGTCTTTCGGTTGTCGGGCATTAGTGAAAATATAGCACCGTTCAGCGTGTTTTCACATCCATCAGAGCGCGCCCCGATCACGTTGCAGTGGACGTCCGGCCGAACCGATGGTAGGCTATCAAGGAAACGGCAGGGGGGAAGTGCATGGCGGGAGACGGTATTCTGGCGTGTGATTTGGGAACCGGGGGGCTCAAGCTAGCGCTCTACTCGGCCGAGGGTCGGCAGCTTGACCAGGTATTTGGCGCCTATCAGACCGTTTCGGCGCACGAGACGTGGGCCGAGCAGGATGCGCAGGACTGGTGGGCCGTGTTCTGTACGATGAGCCGGCTGCTGATCGAGCGAAACGGGCTCAAGGCCGGCAGCATCGCTGCCATCAGTTTCAGCGGCCACATGATGGCGTGTCTGCCGGTGGATCGCAGCGGCAATGCGCTGACCAACTGCATGATCTGGGCCGATCGGCGCAGCAACCCGCAGGTTGAACAGCTTCAGCAGCGTATCAACCGGCAGGAGTTCTATCGCATTACCGGTAACCGGAACTATGCCACCTATCCGCTGCTCAAGTACATGTGGCTCAAACAGAACAACCCCGCGGTATATAAACGAACCTGGAAGTTTCTACAGCCCAAGGACTACCTGGTGTGCCGTCTGACCGGCGTGCTGGCAACCGATTACACCGACGCATCCGGCACTGCGGCTCTCGATCTCGCCGGTCGCAGCTGGTCGGCTGAGATCCTCGAACTGTCCGGGATCGATTCCGGCCTGCTGCCCGATATCCATGACTCCTCGGCGCGTATCGGCGCGGTGCACGACGCGGCCGCGCACCAATGTGGCCTGGCCGCCGGGACGCCCGTGGTTATCGGCGCCGGAGACGGGCCGTGCGGAAACCTCGGCGCGGGAGTACTGCGCCAGGGTAAGGCCTATCTTTATCTCGGCACCTCGTCCTGGGTCAGCGTTGCCAGCCCGCAGATGCTGACCGATGCGGACATGGTGCTTTTCAACCTCTGCTCGGTTGACCCCCGCACCATCTACGTCTACGGGACCATGCAGATGGGCGGCGGGTCGTTCCAGTGGTTCAAGGAAACTTTCGCGGTCAGTGAGATGCAGTGTGCCGAGCTGACCGGCGAGAACCCCTACAACTACCTCACCGCACAGGCAGCACAGTCACCGCCGGGTGCGCGCGACCTGGTATTCCTGCCCTACCTGCGGGGTGAGCGCAGCCCGCACTGGAACCCGCGCGCCCGCGGAGCGTTTGTAGGGCTGACCGCGTCACACACCCGCGCCGATATCATCCGTTCGGTAATGGAGGGTGTTGCCTGCAATCTGAAAATCATCCGCGACGCCATCGCATCAGAGGGTGCTGTGGTTTCCGAGATGCGAGTGATCGGCGGTGGTGCCGAATCCGCGTTGTGGCGCCAGATCTTCGCGGATGTCTTCGGCGAGACGTTGCACGTGCCGGTGCTGCTCGAGGGCGCCAACACGTTGGGAGCAGCGCTGCTGGGCGGGGTGGGGGTCGGTCTATTTGACAGTCTGGAGCGGGTCGAAGAGCTCAACCCGGTGGTCTCCACCCAGCGGCCGACCGCTGACGATGCAACGCACGCGGTCTACAAGCGCCTCTACGGACTGTTCAACGCGTCCTACCGCGCCCTGGAACCGGTCTTCGACCAGATGTAGCAGCGGCCAGGCAGCGCCTGCTCAACGCTCCAGAATTGTGCGTACCTGTTCGATGGCGGTGTCGATGCCGTGGCGATTGACCTCGCTGCAGGTGACAAAGCGCACCGTGGATGAGCCGGCGGCGGTGGCCAGCACGCCGCGCTCGGCGAGCCCGCGCACCAGCTGTGCTGCGTCGATCCCGGTGCGGGTGACGGTTGCCAGCACAAAGTTTGTCTGCACGCGCACCGGATCGATCTCAATTCCGGGCAGCTCGGCGATGCCCTCGGCCAGGGCACGAGCGTTGCGGTGATCCTGGCGCAACCGCTCGAGGTTATCCGGTTTGAGCGCTTCCAGCGCGGCGGCGCACAGCCAGCCGGTCTGGCGCATGCCGCCGCCCAGCATCTTGCGGTAGCGCCGCGCCTCGGCAATGAACCGATCACTGCCGGCCAGTACCGAGCCCACCGGCGCGCCGAGCCCCTTCGACAGGCTGGCCATTACCGAGTCGACGTAGCCGGCAATCAGCGACGGCTCCACGTCCAGCGCCACCGCGGCGTTCCATATGCGGGCCCCGTCCAGATGTACCGGCAGTCTGCGCTGGTCGGCAAGCTCGCGGATCGCGCCCATTGCCTGCAGCGAGGGTACTATGCCTCCGTAGCGGTAGTGGCTGGTCTCGAGGCAGATCAGCGAGCTGCGCGGATAGTGGATGTCCTCAGCCCGGATTGCCGCCGCCACATCCTCTGCTGCCGGAACGCCGTCCGGCCCTGGGATTCCGCGCAGCATCAATCCGCCCACCGCGGCGGCGTTGCCGGTCTCCGAAGTGCGGATATGCGCGTTCTGTTCCAGGATCACTTCGGCTGCGCGGCCGGTGTGCACCAGCAGCGCAATCAAGTTGCCCATTGTGCCGCTGGGCAGAAAGATAGCCGCCTGCTTGCCCAGCACCTCGGCCGCGCGCTGCTCGAGTGCGTTATGGTCAGGGTCTTCGCCGTAGACCGAGTCTCCCAGGGCGGCGGCGAAGGCCGCGTCTTTCATTCGGCGGTCAGGCCGTGTGGTTGTGTCGCGGCGCAGGTCGACGATTTCATTCTCATGCTTCATTGATTTCCTCCGCCGCTGTGTGGCGGGGGCACACCGCCGGGATCCAGGTCGACCGCCGCGGGGTAGCTGCGGTGGAACTCCTCGCAGATCGTAATCGCGCTGCTCGAGCCGAAGATGTCGGCTCCGGCAGCCAGGAATTGGCGGACTTCTTCAAGCGTCTTGACCCCGCCGGAGACCTTGATGCCTTTGCGGTCTCCCAGTGCCTCGCGTATGATCTTGACGTCCTCGGAGGTGGTCGCCCGCGTGCCGAACCCGGTCCCGGTCTTGATATAGTCAACGTTCGGCAGTTCGGCCAGGACGCGGCACGCCGTGGCGATCTCCTGCGGCGTCAGATAGCACACCTCGATGATCACCTTGCATACCAGGTCCGCCAGCGACTGCGACAGTACTTCGATCTCGTTGCGGAAGTAGTCCCAGTCACCTGACTTGATGGCCGAGATGTTGGCGGTGATGTCGATGTCGGTCAGCTCGGGACCTAACTCCCGCGCGCGCCTGGCGGTCGCAGCCTTGCTCTCGGTTGTATCGTGGCCCAGTGGAAAACCGGTGCCGTAGGCCGCGTGTACCGAAGTGCCGGCGACCCGCTGCACAACCCGCGGCATCAGGTACCATGGCACCACAATCGCACGCACATCGCACTCGATACTGCGCTCGATGAAGGTGTCAACCTCGTGTTGGGTGGCATCAGCGCGCAACAGCGTACTGTCAAAGCGCTTTGAAAACGTTCTGATTGTCTCCGGCATTTTGCTCTCCTCCGATTGTCGCTCAACCGCCAAACAGTCGCGGCAGGGTGGTTGCCAGCAGTGGCACGTAGGTGATCAGCAGCACCATTGCTAATTGGACCAGGAAAAACGGCGCAACGTAGCGGTAGATCTCGGGCAGCTGCTTGTCAAAGCGATAGGACGACAGGAACAGGTCGATACCGACCGGCGGCGTGATGAAGCCAAGCCCCAGGTTGGCCAGAAAGATAACGCCAAGGTGGACCGGGTCAATGCCGAACAGGCCGCCCAGCGGAACCACCAGCGGCGCCACAATCATGATTGCCGAGAAGATATCCATGAAGCAGCCGGTGACCAGCAGCGTCAGGTTGAGCAGGATCAGGAATACTATGCGCGACCCGATGGCGGCCTGGACCCAGTCGCGCAGCATGATGGGGATGCGGGCGTCAACGATGAAGAACGAGAGCGCCCGCGCGGAGGCCAGGATGATCAGTACGCCGCCGGCGATTGTGATGCATTTGAGCGCCACGGACGGCAACGCTCGCAGCGTGATCTCGCGTTTGAACAGCACCTCCACCAGAACGGTGTAGATCACCGCTACCGCCGCGGTCTCTACCAGGCTTGCCGTGCCGCTGAAGTAGACCACCACTATCACAACCGGAAGCAGCACTTCCCAGATTGCCTCACGCACCGCCGCCAGCGCAGCCCGCGGCTGGAACGGCACCACGGGGGTGCGGCTGCGCGATGAGACCACCACGCCGATCACGCTGAACACGGCCACAATTGCCAGTCCAGGCAGGATGCCGCCGAGGAACAGGTGAAAGATATTGACCTGTGCAATGGTGCCGTAGATGATGATCGCCAGGCTCGGCGGAAACAGCAGTCCGATGTTGCTGGCCGAGGTCAGGATGCCCACCGAGAACGACTCGGGATGATTGCCGTCGGTGTGCAGTACGTAGAACAGTAGTCCGCCGAGAGCCAGAATAGTGACCCCCGAGGCCCCGGTGAACGAGGTGAAGAAAACCGAGGCAAACACCGCGGCAATCACCAGCCCGCCGGGGATCCAGCCGAACAGGGCCCGAAACAGCGTCACCAGCCGCTCGCCGGCCCTGCTTTCGGACAGCAGGTAGCCGGTGAAGGTGAACAGCGGAATTGCCGGGATGGTGCTTCCGGTGAGCATCGTGTAGCCTTCGTTGAGAATAACCTCGAGCGCACCGCCGGCGCGCGCGAACAGCAGGAACGCGGTTCCGGCCAGCACCACGAACAGCGGCGTTCCGGCAAACGCGGAGATCAGCAGCAGTATGATCGCCGGCAACGCAATTGCCGGCATTATCACAAGCCACCCATCCAGTACTGATTCCAGCCACAGCGGCGGCATCATGGTCACCGTGTAGGCGATATTGACAATCGGCTCCCAGGCAAAGAAGGTGCCCGCGGCAAACCCGATCGCAATCCCCAGCGCAGTGAAGCGACCGCGCGGAACCTGGCGCGCAAAGCGCACCGCCATCACCGTCATGGCGACCGGCAGTGCCGAAACAAACAGCTGTACCGGAACAATCCCGACGCGCTGACCGGGACCAAAGCCCAACAGGACAAAAGAGAGCGCGCTCCACGCCAGAGCGGTGCAGACCGCGGCAGCAATCAGTCCGGTGACACGTTTGAGGTAGTCTCCAAGGATATTGCCGTGGCCGTGGAACCCGCCGCCCATCGAGAGGTGGCGCCCCTCGCGCGCGGTGATCATGCCGCCGATGTACCCCAGCAGCAGCACGAAGTGCACCAGGTAATCGCTCTGGCCCAGGATCCCGGTGCGCAGCACGCTGCGCAGCACGATTTCCAGCAGCGGAAAGAGCGATAGCAGGACCAGCGCCGCGACGGCAACCCCGTCTTCAATTCCGAGCAGCAGCCGCGCTGCAAGGGATCTGCCCGCAGGCGTGCCGTCGGACTGCTGCATCCTACCTCCGGTACTCGGTGAGCAGGTTCTGGATGTGCCGGTACATCTGTTCGTCGAACACGGTACCAACGGTTACGTCCCGGCTGCGTTCGAACTCGTCAATCCAGCCGCGCCGCTGGGCGTCGCTAAGCTCGGTGACGGTCAGGCCGTAGTCCTGCATGGTACTGATGGCCTCGGTCTCGAGCTCCTCCATGACGGTCTCCAGGCGGTCGACATGGCGCACAACGGCGGCTACCAGTTGCGGCTTGAGGTGGTCGGGTACGCGGTTCCACGCGCGGTCGCTGACCACAACGCCACCGATAAACGGCGCAACGGGCAGGTCGAGCATGTAGGGAGCGCGGGCAAACCACTGGAAGCCGGCTGCGGCAATTGGGCTGGAGTAAAAGGCATCCACCATGCCGCTGTTCAGCGAGGTCAGAAGCTCGTTCTGCGCCACCGGTATGGCCTGATAGCCCATCAGGCGGAAGGCCTGTAGCAGCTCCTGGTTATCGGCCGCCGCGGCCAGGCGCAGGCGCCGCAGCGAGGCCGGGGAGGTCAGCGGCGCGTTGGCAAAAAACCGTATCCAGCCGCCCTTGGACCATACCAGCGCGTGGAAGCGCGCGCGCTGCACCGAGGAACTCAGCACATCGCTGACCTCGGACAGGACGTGGTCCAGTTCATCCTCGGTTCGGATCAGCAGCGGCATGTTGAGCGTCATCACCTCGTCGGCCAGCAGGCGCAGCCCACTGCTGGTGAAGACGGCCATCTGGATCTGGCCGATGCGCATCTTGCGCACGACATCGGGCTCGTCACCGGCGATAGCGTTATGGTAGATCTGCAGCGTGACCTGACCACCGGAGATTCGGGCCCAGTCTGCGGCCATGCGATTGAGTGCCGCTCCCCACGGGGAGTTTTCCGGCGCCACGCTGGCTAATTTGAGGGTCAAGGCCGATGCGTTCGAGGCGCTCAGCAGTACGATGGTCAGCACGAGCAGGCATCTTCGACTCAGTTTCATAAGTCATTCTCCTCGGTGTCATCGATTCCGATCAGGAAGAAGCGTTCCAGATTTTCCAGGTACCAGCGTGCCTGGCGCTGTTTGATAGTGTTGACCAGCAGGTGCTGCGGTGCAGCATCGATATCGACTTCCAAAGCCTGCTGCATCAGCGAGATGAACTCATCGAGATCCTGCTGCGGCAGGGCGACGCCCAGCGCCAGCTCAACGTAGGGGCCGGCCTTCACACCGCCGCTGATCTGCAGCGCATGGGCAAAGTGCTCGCGTGCTTTGGCGCGGTCTCCGCCCATGCCTTCGGGTACCGTAGCGTAGTACGAGATGTAGAACTCGTGGATTGCGCCGTTATCCCACTCCGGTTGCAGTTCGTAGGCACGTTCCATCAGCGCCGCCGCCTGTCCGATGGACATAGCCAGCCGCAGATCCAGCGGGTCGGTGGACAGCGCTCCCATCCAGCCCGCCGCGGTCCAGTAGAGATAAGCGATATGCTCGACCTTGACTTCGGCCAGCGCCGCCTGCAGGGCGTCACCCTGTGTCGCGCGCACGGCGGTTTCGATACCGGGATAGCGCAGATCCAGCGCGCGCAGTACCATGCCGCGCCCGCGCAGGTAGAGATTCTTGGCGCGGCGGATCTTGTTTTCGCGCCGCTCGTACTCCTGCGGCGGCAGCATCGACGCGGGAATCTGCAGGAAGGCGTTGGCGTAACTGATATAGGCGCTGCCGGCGGCGCGCAGCAACGCCGGATTGTCGGGATCCTGCTCCAGCAGGGCATCGTAGAGTTTGAGTGTGAACGGCAGCGCCTGCGCCACCAGCTCCGGATCGTTGTCCTGCGCAAACGCGCCGGCGGCTCCTTCTTCGCTCGAGAGCACATCGCTCAAGGCCCGCACCGCCAGGCGGTTGATCGAGCACGCCGAAGCGCTTCCAAGGAGCGCAAGAACCATCAGAAGTTCAAACACCAGCCTACGACCAACCATAGTCTGTCCATTCTATACGGTAACCGCTGTCCGGGGGAAGCGCTGGATAACTTGACGCTGTCGTATTTCCTTACCAGTTCACTTGTGTTGAATACACCCAGCAAAGGCGGTGGGGAACCTGGCATTCGGCTTGTTCAAGCGAGGCTCCCGGCGCTACAATACGCGCCATGGATTACGTGAGCGGCCTTCTCACGGGGCCTGAGTTGAGCCTCGCCGCAATTACGTTGCGGCTGTTCGTGAGCCTGCTGATTGCCGGCGCCATCGGGATTGAACGTGAGCGGCACCAACAGCCGGCCGGGCTGCGTACCCACATCATAATCGCCATCGGGGCCACCCTGTTGATGGTGCTGTCGATTTCGGTTGCGCAGCAGCACGGTGACGTGCGCGGAGACCCTGGACGCATCGCGGCCCAGGTAGTCTCCGGAATCGGCTTCCTCGGCGCCGGCGCCATCCTGAAGTTCGGGGCCGATATCCGCGGCCTCACAACGGCCGCCTCGATCTGGACCGTAGCCGCCATTGGGCTCGCCGTGGGCGCAGGTCTCTACACCGCGGCAGCGGTCGCCGCCGCCTTTATCCTGTTCGCGCTGATCATCCTGGACCAGGCATCCGACTGGTGGTTTCCCAAGCAGGTGATCAAGGAGCTGGAAATCCACACGCGGAGTCCTGAGATCCAGACGCGTGAGATCGCTACGATTCTCTCCGAGGCTGGAATCAGAATTCGCTCGCTGAATATCGAGCACGCGGTGCAGGAGGGGGAGACCCGCTTCTGTTATGTAGTGCATATGCCGCGCAATTTCAGTTACCGCCTGCTCTACGAGCGGCTGGAGACGCTCAAGGAGGTCTGCAAGATTATCATAGGCGAGCGAAGTGTATAGTCGGCGTTTAACCGGGTATACACCGCGGTGATCTATGCCACGGTGATGCTCTCGTCCAGGAAGACATCCTGAATGGCGTTCAGCAGGGCGATGCCCTCATCCATCGGACGCTGAAACGCCTTGCGGCCGCTTATCAGTCCTGCACCACCGGCGCGCTTATTGATCACCGCGGTGCGGACCGCCTGGGCAAAGTCGTCCTCGCCGGAGGCGCCCCCGGAGTTGATCAGGCTGCAGCGCCCCATGTAGCAGTTGGCTACCTGGTAGCGGGTGAGGTCGATCGGGTTGTCGCTGCTCAGCTCGCTGTAGATACGCTGGTCCAGCTTGCCGTAACTGCTGTCGCCGCTGTTGAGCGCCTGGTAGCCGCCGTTGTTGACCGGCTGTTTCTGTTTGATGATGTCAGCCTGCAGCGTGACGCCGAGATGGTTGGCCTGCCCGGTGAGGTCGGCCGAGGTGTGATAATCGGTTCCGTTGACCTTGAACGCACCGTTGCGCAGATAACACCAAAGGACGGTTGCCAGGCCGAGCTCATGCGCGTAGGCAAACGCGCGCGAGATCTCGACTATCTCACGGTTGGAGTCTTCTGAGCCGAAGTAGATTGTTGCCCCAACCGCAGCGGCGCCCATGTCGTAGGCCTCGTCGATAGTGCCGAACATGATCTGGTTGTACTCGTTAGGATAGCTCAGCAGCTCGTTATGGTTGATCTTGACCAGGAACGGGATCTTGTGGGCGTACGCGCGCGAGACCGCGCCGAGTACGCCGAAGGTGGATGCCACCGCGTTGCAGCCGCCCTCTATGGCGAGCTTGATGATATTCTCGGGGTCAAAATAGGCAGGGTTCCTGGCAAACGATGCGCCACCGGAGTGCTCAACGCCCTGGTCTATCGGCAGAATCGACAGATAGCCGGTGCCGCCGAGCCTGCCGTGACGGTAGAATCGTTCCAGATTGGACAGAACCCGGTTGTTGCGGTCCGAGTGCGCCCAGATCCTGTCGACATGGCCCGGTCCGGGCAGGTGCAACTGGTCACTGGGAATGGTCGAGCAGCGGTGGTTGAGCAGGGAATCTGCTTCCTGTCCGAGTAACTCTCGTGTGCTTCGTTTTTCCATCCTGGTTGCCATGCTGATCTCTCCTTTCGCGTCTTCCTCTGCCGTGAGCGTTGCCAGCTTTTAGTATACTGCCGCGTGCCGACGGTCGTCCAATCGGGCTGCTCACGCACCGCTGCTACCGGCCGCAGTGATCGCCATAGTCACTCCAACACAGACGCCTGCAGGTCCATCTTCGATTCAAAGAAGCCTTTGACATTTAAGTGGAAGCGACGTATAATTACTCCATTATCGATAAAAATATACCGATAAATGCGAGTTCCGAGCGAGCGTCTTGTTCCGCAAAGGACACGACAGGGAGGCCATATGAGTTCCGAGACCGATGTTTCAACAGCCGCGACCTCTGCCATTCAACCACCACCAATCGAGCAGCAAGAACAGATTGATGCGGTTATAGCCGCTCACCGCAACGAGAGCGGGGCGTTGATACCCGTTCTTCAGGAGGTTCAACAGCTCTTTGGCTATCTATCTCAGCCGGTCCTCTACTGCATCGCCAGCCGGATGGGGATTCCGTTCAGCGAGGTGACCGGGGTGGTTACCTTCTATTCCTATTTCACCACTGTTCCCCGTGGAAAGCACACGGTGCGAGTCTGCCTTGGAACTGCCTGTTACGTTCGCAACGGGAAACAGGTTCTGTCGGACCTGAAGAACGAGCTGGGAATTGACGTAGGCGACACTACGGCCGACCAGCAATTCTCGCTTGAAGTCGGCCGCTGTTACGGCGCCTGCGGGCTTGCGCCCGTGGTCATGGTGGACGATGACGTGCATCAGCGGGTTAAGCCGGCCCGGTTGCGCGAACTGCTGGCGCCGTATCACAAGCCAACGAGCGAGGAGGACCCCGATGAGTAGCGCAACTCGTGAAGTGATCATCTGCGGTGGAGGTGGCTGTGTTGCTTCCGGGGCGCTCGACCTGGTAGAACGATTCCGTACCGCGCTCGCGGGGGCAAACGGTTCGGTTCGGGTGCGGACTGCCGGCTGCCTGGGACCGTGTGCCCAGGGACCCGTCTTGACGATACAGCCTGACGGTGTTTTCTATGAGGCGGTAAGCGGAGACGACGTGGACGAGATCGTGCGCGAGCATCTCGTCGAAGGAAGGGTAGTAGAACGCCTCTGCCGTCCCAGCGTAACAGACGGCAAGCCGGTGCCAAAGCTGGCGGATCTCTCATTTTTTCGGCACCAGACCAAGGTTGTACTGCGTAACTGTGGCCGTATCGACCCCGTGGATATCAACGAGTACCGCGCGACCGGTGGGTATGACGCGCTGGAATCGGTACTGAAATCCAACAGCGCTGATGAAGTAATCGAGATGTTGCGGGTTTCCGGACTGCGGGGGCGGGGTGGCGCCGGCTTTCCGACCTGGAAGAAATGGGAGTTTGCACGAGATGCCGAAGGGAAGCCCAAGTACGTGGTGTGCAACGCCGACGAAGGCGATCCCGGCGCGTTCATGGATCGCAGCATTCTGGAGGGTGACCCGCACGGCCTGATTGAGGGCATGGCGATTGCCGCCTATACCATCGGTGCTACGCAGGGATACATCTACGTTCGGGCCGAGTACCCGCTCGCGGTGTCGCGTCTGACAAAGGCGATAGACGCAGCGCGCAGCGCGGGGATACTGGGTGTCTCGATGATGGGCACCGGCATAGCCTTTAATTTGGGTATTCGAATGGGATCAGGGGCGTTCGTGTGCGGTGAGGAGACCGCGCTGATGGCCTCGATCGAGGGCCGTCGCGGAGAGCCCAGGCCGCGGCCGCCGTTTCCCGTCGAGAAGGGTCTGTGGCAATCGCCGACTCTGCTCAACAACGTGGAGACCTACGCCAACATACCGGCAATCATGGCAAACGGCCCCGAGTGGTTTGCGGCCATGGGAACCGCTCAGAGCCGCGGCACGAAGGTTTTTGCGCTTGCCGGGGCGGTAAAGAACTCCGGACTGGTTGAAGTACCGATGGGAACACCTCTGGGCGAACTGATCTACGACATCGGTGGAGGCATCACCGGAGGCAAGAGCTTCAAAGCGGCCCAGATTGGCGGCCCTTCCGGCGGTTGCATACCGCGCGAGCATCTCAGTGTCCCGCTTGACTACGAGTCTGTGACCAAACTGGGAGCAATCATGGGCTCCGGTGGGCTGATTGTCATGGACGACGATACCTGTATGGTAGACGTGGCGCGCTTCTTTCTGGAGTTCGTGCAGGAGGAGTCGTGCGGCAAGTGCGTTCCGTGCCGGGTTGGGACCAAGCGAATGCTCGAGATCCTGGAACGGATCTGTGCCGGTGCAGGAGTTGAAGGTGACATCGAAACGCTGGAAACCCTCGGCCGGCAGATCAAGGACACATCGCTCTGCGGCCTTGGACAGAGCGCACCGAATCCGGTGCTGTCGACTATCCGGTACTTCCGTCACGAGTATGAGGCCCACATTCGCGAGCGCCACTGCGAGGCCGGTGTGTGCCCGTCGCTCGTTCGAGCTCCGTGTCAGAGCGCCTGCCCGGCCGGTGTCGATGTTCCGGGCTTCGTGTCGCTGGTGGGTGAGGAGCGGTATGCCGAGGCTCTGAGGCTGCACCGGGAGCGCAACCCGTTCGCGGCTGTGTGCGCACGGGTCTGTTTTCATACCTGTGAGGATAAGTGTCGCCGCGCCTCTCTCGACGATTCGGTGGCGATTCGCGGTATCAAGCGGTTCATGGTCGACCAGGAGATCGTGATCCAGCATCCACGAGTCATCGAGAACGAGGACAACGAAAGACGCCGAATCGCGATTATCGGAGGCGGACCGGCTGGACTCTCCTGCGGCTACTTCCTGGCGCGGCTTGGATACCGGCCGGTAGTGTTTGAAGCTGAGCAGCGTCCTGGCGGAATGCTGGTTCAAACTATACCCGCCTACCGCTTGCCGCGAGAGACACTCGCGCGCGAGATCCGCATGATTGAGCAGCTGGGCGTGAAGATCAACACCAATATGGCGCTCGGCCGCGATTTCACGCTGAATGACCTTCGCGATCAAGGCTACGAGGCGATCTTTCTGGCTGTTGGGGCCCCCTCCGGCATGACGCTCTCAATCGAAGGCGAGGATGCTGCCGGAGTGGTGGAAGCCAACGAGTTCTTGCGCGAGTACAACATTCGCGGGTCCGTTCCGGTCGGCAAGAAAGTTGTTGTCGTGGGCGGAGGAAACGCGGCGATTGACGCCGCGCGTACCGCGCTGAGGCTCGGCGCAGCTGAGGTGACGGTGGTCTATCGGCGGAGCCAGGAACAGATGCCCGCCTACGCTGAGGAGATCGCCGAGGCGCTGCACGAAGGTGTGACGCTACGCTGTCTGACCCAACCGATCGAGGTCATCAAGGGAGAGAATGCTGCTGTTCGGGCGCTCAAGTGCTCCGAGATGGCGCTGGGCGATTTTGATCGCAGCGGTCGCCGTCGTGCCACGGAAGGAGGAGGGCAACCGTTTACCATCGAGGCCGACCAGGTCATCGTGGCGATCGGGCAGCGGCTGGATGTTGAGTCGGTTCTCGGTGAACTCGAGGTAGAGCTCGCGTCCAACGGCTTCATCAAGACCGATCAATTAACAGGTCAGACCTCGCAGCCGTGGCTGTTTTCCGGTGGCGATGTCGCCAGCGGGCCGGCGTCGGTAGTAGGGGCAATTGCCGCCGGGGAGCGTGCCGCGGTCGGCATCGACTTCATGCTGACCGGTGAAGACCACGCGTTCTGGCGCATGGAGAATGCTCTGGACACCGACTACGATCCCGATGCCGATCCGGTTCCGTTTCCCAGGGAGCCGATGCCTACCGTTCCGGTGGAACGGCGAAAGTGGAGTTTTGAAGAAGTAGAGCTCCCATGGAACGAGAGCGTGGCACTGCGACAATGCAAGCGCTGCCTGCGCTGTGACTACGGCAAGACCCCAGTGCGCAAGGAGATACTATATGCCGAAGCTCATCATTAACAACCGCACCGTAGAAGTCCCGGCAGGCCGCACCGTGCTCGATGCAGCGCTTCAGGCGGGGTACCGAATTCCAACGCTTTGTCACATGGAAGGCAGAGATCCGCTTGGTGCGTGTCGCGTCTGTATGGTGGAAATCGAAGGAATTCCGCGCCTCCAGGCCGCCTGTTCGACTCCGGCGGCCGACGGCATGCGGGTGCATACCAACACGCCGAAGGTTCGCGAAGCGCGCAGCACTGTCGTAGAGCTCTTGCTCAGTGAGCATCAGGGCGAGTGTACGCTTTGTGACCGGGTTGAAGACTGCGAACTCCGCGAAGTGGCTGGAACGCTGGGAATCCACATGAATCCGTACGAGGGGGAGCAGCCCACACGCGTCTACGATGAGACCACACCTGCGATCTATCGAGACACCGGAAAGTGCATCAAGTGTCGCCGCTGCGTGGCTGTGTGCAACGATGTGCAGGGCGTCGGCGCGCTGTTTCCGCAGGGCCGAGGGTTCGATACGTTTATCGGGCCGGCGTTCTGGCGCAATCTTGAAGAAGTGCCGTGTGTCCAGTGCGGCCAGTGCGCAGCGGTTTGTCCGGTGGGAGCCATAAACGAGCGAAGTCACGTAAACGCTGTATGGTCCGCGCTGGCGGACCCGCAGAAGCAGGTCGTGGTGCAGACGGCTCCGGCGATCCGTGCCGCTCTTGGAGAGTGTTTTGGCTATCCGCCGGGAACGCTCGTCACCGGCAAGATGACCGCGGCGCTTCGGCGTCTGGGCTTCGACGACGTCTTTGATACCAACTTCACCGCCGACCTTACGATCGTAGAAGAGGGAACCGAGCTGTTGACGCGGCTGAAGGCGGCGATGGGAGACCGCACGAAGGCGCATCTTCCCATGTTCACCAGCTGTTCCCCGGGTTGGATCAGCTTCGCTGAGAGCTTCTTCCCCGAGATTCTCCCCAACATCTCGTCGTGCAAATCGCCCCAGCAGATGTTCGGTGCGCTGGCCAAGACCTACTACGCTGAACGGATCGGTGTTGACCCGGCGGACATGGTGGTGGTTTCCGTCATGCCGTGTACGGCCAAGAAGTTCGAGGCCGCGCGTCCGGAGATGCGGGCGTCCGGCTATCAGGATGTTGACTACGTACTCACAACCCGGGAGCTGGGGCTGATGATCAAGACCATCGGGATCGAGTTCACGGCGCTCCCGGATGAAGAGATGGATGCTCCGTTCGGCATTTCGACCGGCGCCGCAGATATCTTTGCCAACACCGGTGGTGTCATGGAAGCGGCGCTACGCACCGCCTACGAGCTGGTTACCGGTCGTGAAGTTCCGGTGGAGAATCTGCACATCAAGACGGTCGCCGGTCTCGAAGGAGTGAAGGAAGCCGCGATCGCCTTGAAGGATGTGACGCCCGACTGGAGTTTCCTGGAGGGAGTCGAGCTCAAGGTAGCGGTAGCCCACGGCCTGCGGAACGCCCGCCGGCTGATCGAGGCGATCAAGCGTGGTGAGAAGGAATACCATTTCGTGGAGATCATGACCTGCCCGGGCGGCTGCATTGGCGGTGGCGGTCAGCCCAGAATGACCACCGACAGGGTGCGGCAGGCGCGCATCGCGGCGATTTATCGTGAGGATGAAGGGAAGGAGCGGCGCAAGTCACACGAGAACCCCTATGTGCAGGCGCTGTACAAGGAGTTTCTTGAGGAGCCGCTAGGTCACAGATCGCACGAGCTGTTGCACACCGTGTACGGCGAGGTTGCCCGCGCGGCGGCAGCAGGCGCGGCAGCGGCAACGGCAGAAGCATAACCATGGAGGCGCGTTGGAGGGTCTCCGCCACGCCGCCGCATCGTCCGATACAGCTTGATTGTCCGCGTCCGACCGTGTAGGATGCGGGCATAAAGCGCAGTCTATTCATCTCTGTCCTGTTGCTCGCGGGCGCAGGTTTGCTCGCGGCAGCCGGATCGGCTGGGGCCTTCCATCGAGCCCCGCTTGAACGTGTACGGAACTCCGGACCTGCTTGTGTCGCAGATCCTGGCCGGAGAGGTTGATATCGCCGCTTTGCCGACCAACCTCGCGGCGAACCTCTTCAATCGTGGCGTCGATCTTCAGCTGCTGGCGGTTAGCGGCGGGGGAGTACTCTACGTTGTGGCCGATGAGGATCTCGGCTGGGATGATCTGCGGGGGCACACTGTGCACACGCTGGCGCGCGGCACCACACCCGACATACTGTATACAGGCGCTCGCCCGACGGTACGGGATAGATCCGCAACGTGACCTCGATCTGCGCTACTCGGCGGATCAGACCGAGCTGGCCCAGCAGCTGATTGCCGGCAGGGCTCGGCTTGCGGTGCTGCCGGAGCCGTTTGTGACGCGAGTGCTGACTGCCAATCCCCGGTTGCGGGTGGCAATTGACCTGGGCGCCGGATACAGGGAACACTTCGGTGGCGACAACTATCCCATGACTGCACGATCTGCAGCAGGCTGCGCGCAACCGTCGGGGGTGATGGAAGCAGGATTTCGCGCCCCACCGCGGCCGCAGCGATCCACCACGCCGCTATGAGTAGCGTTACCCCGGCGTATGGGGCCCAGCGTGACCGCAGTGCAGTGAGCGATGATGGGTGAGGTCCGTTTCTCGGCAGCGGGGGATTGTAGCATCTTGAATGATTTCGCGGGAGACCCACGCAGGTACCCCGCGCCGGGATCACCCGGGCACGGTTTGGGTTGGCGGACGCGCGGGCGTGTTGTTACTCGAGCAGTTTCGCCTGCAACCGGCAGTGTCCTTGCTTGACATCGGCCGCGGCACGAACGTCGAACGGGTCGCGAGCTACAAGCTGCTGCTGATGTACCGCTCGAGCTGGTTGATGAGGACCTCCTTATCCTGAATGACGGCTCGTACGACGTCGCCAATGGATATGATCCCGCACAGCCGGCCGTCCTCAAGCACCGGAAGATGCCGGCATCGCTTCTCGCTCATGAGGGCCATTGCTTCTTCTACCGTGTTATCAGGCTTGATGACCGCCACCTTCGTGGTCATGATCTGCGACACCGCGGTGTCTTTGGACGACTTGCCGTCAAGCACAATCTTTCGTGCATAATCGCGCTCCGAGAGGATTCCAGCAATATCTCCCGCGTCGTCCACAACAAGAACAGCACCGATGCTTTCCACCTTCATGATACTCAGCGCCTCGAAGATTGTGCTGTCAGGTGACACGGTAACTACCTTCTTTCCCTTGTCAGCGAGCACGTCCCGTACGGTTTCCATTGCACACCTCCGTGAAGCTTTGCATATCGTTAACGGCGAGTATCCACTCACCAATCCTGACCGCCCGTTTCCAAACGCCACCCTCAATACGAGGACATGCTAGGTACGAGGATATACCGTGCACGTTTTTTTTGTAAAGCTTTTTCGTTCGTTACACCGATGATACCTACCAGTCTACCACCACCGACCGCATAACGCGTCTGACCGACCCTTGACACGAAAACATAAGACCCTACTATTGAGACCAGAGGAGCAGAACCTATGAGTGGGTTTGTAGCCGCATTGTATCCATCTCCTTCGGTCGATGGCCGATCCAGCACGCAGGTAGAAACTATGTTGGCGTCTATCAAACACCGCGGCCCCTGGTTGGAAGGGGTACGCGAGCAGCCGACGGCCGTGCTGGGGCAGAACTACCTGCGGGCGGACACCGGCAACGCTCCGCGGGGCTCCCGGGTTCCGCTGTCCGACGGAAAGCAGGCGTGCATCTGTTATGACGGTCAGATAGGCAACATAGGGTGCCTGGCCGTGGCCGAGGGTGTTCCGCCGGGACCCTTTCTGGAGGAGCGTACACTGCTGGCGCTGTACCGGCGTCACGGGCAACGTATGCTCAGCTACCTGAACGACGCGATCTTCGCCTTTGTAATTCACGATGGCAACCACTGGTTTGCCGCC
Source organism: Spirochaetaceae bacterium (assembly GCA_007693325.1). Taxonomy (GTDB): domain Bacteria; phylum Spirochaetota; class Spirochaetia; order DSM-27196; family PWMO01; genus PWMO01. The sequence goes on along the minus strand of REDW01000066.1, from coordinate 56,275 downwards.
CGTGACCTGCTGGGCATCAAGACCCTGTTCCACGGCATGAAGGACGGAGTGCGTTACCTGACTTCCGAGCTGAAGTGTCTGGCGCCTGCTGTCGAAGAGCTCTACGAGTTTCCCCCGGGTCACTTCATGGATGAAGCCGGAGTCGCCACCCGCTACGCCGAGTTGCCGAGCTCACCCCCGGGGCCGATGGAACACGATGTTGACACAATGGTACGGGTGATACGGGAGCTTATCTTTGACAGCGTGTGCAGCAGGGTGGACTTCTCGCTGCCGACCGCGGGCTTGCTCAGTGGAGGCATGGACAGCAGCGTAATCTGCGCACTGGCCGCGTGGCGGTTACGGGAGCTGCGTGGTCCCGACGCGCGGCTGACAACCTTTGCTATCGGGGTAGGAGAAAGCACGGACATCGCCAATGCCCGCATCGTGGCGCAACATCTGGGTACCGACCACCAGGAGCTGATCATAGGGGTCGAGGATCTGGCGGCCGCCTTGCCCGAGGTAGTCCACTACCTTGAATCCTTCGACCCCTCCCTGGTACGAAGCGCAGCGGTCAACTTTCTGGTAACCAGGTACGCCCGCCAACAGGGCTTCGAGGTACTGCTCTCCGGCGAGGGCGGCGACGAGGTATTCTGCGGCTATCTTTATCTGAAACAGTTTGGCGGAGATGAACTGTTCAGACGGCAGATGGAATGCCTCGGCTTTGTGCATAACAACGCCGCACTGCGTCTGGATAGAATGAATCAGGCAAACTCGATGCGGGTAGTCACGCCGCTGATCTCGGGGAACCTGCTTCGTTATGCGATGAATATTCCCGCGGAATACAAGCAGCGAGCCGACGGTAACAGCAAAATAGAAAAGTGGATCTTCAGGAAGGCCTACGAGGCTATGCTGCCGCACGCTGTGGCGTGGCGGATCAAACAGGAGTTCTCCCAGGGGGCGGGCTCCGCGGATAGCCTGGCTTCGTACTTCGAGGACAGCTTCAGTGACCGCGAACTGGCACAAGCGCGGCGCGAGTTTCCCTTCGTCCGCAGCAAGGAGGAGCTGTACTACTTCCGGCTGTTTTGCGACCGATACGGCACCGGAAAGGCGGTCAGTACGGTGGGGCAGTGGGTCTCTCTGTGAGACCTGGATCCGGTAGACTATCATCGAGACGGCAGTAAAGGGGTAACACGTGAACAGACAACATGCAGAGGTGTTTCAGAGCGAGCTGTACCGGCCGCTGACCGGCGAGCAGGTGAAGAAGATTGCCGACGAAGCGCTACGCGTTCTGGAGAAGGGCGGTATGCTGGTGCATACCCGTACTGGCCGCGAAGCGTTGCGTAAGGCGGGTGCCCGGGTGGACGACTCCAGCGGCCTGGTTCGGTTCCCCCGTTCGCTGGTTGAAGACGCGGTAGCATCCAATCCGTCATCAATTACACTACACGCGCGCAAACCGGGCTACGACGTTGTGCTGGAGAAGAATCGGGTACACTACGGTACCGGAGGTACGGCGATCTACGTACTGGACCCGGACAGCGGTGAGCGACGGCCGTCGACCATCGAGGACGTGATCCTCAACGCCCGGATGGTGGAGCAGCTGCAAAACATCCATCTGTTCACAATTAACGTGTTTCCCAACGAGATACAGTCCCGCGATCACATCGACATAAACCGGTTCTTTCATTCACTGGACAATACCGGCAAGCACGTGATGGGAGGGTTGTACTCTCTGCAAGGATGCCGGCAGACGGTGGAGATGGCCGAAGAGTTGGCAGGCGGCGCGCGTGAGTTGGCCGGGCGGCCTTTTGTCTCGTTCATCACCCTGATCATCAGCCCCTTCAAGATCGACGACCGCTACGGCGAGATGACCTGTTACCTGGCCGGAAAGGGCTTGCCCGTAGTAGTCCCCACCGAGCCCATCTGCGGTACCACCTCTCCGGTGACCCTGGCCGGCAACGTTCTCACCCATATTGCCGAAACGCTTGGAGGCATCGCGCTGGTGCAGAGCGTCAGGAAAGGAGCCCCGGGAATCTGCGGCAGTGTGGGCTCCATTACCAACCTGCAGAATATGGATCATGTGGGAGGCGCCATCGAGCGGGCCATGATCAACGCCGCGGTGAGTCAGCTGGCCCAGTACTTTGAGATACCGCTGTACTCCACCGGCGGGACCAGCGACGCGGTGGAGCTGGACATCCAGGCCGCCTGGGAGAGCGCCATGTCCAGTCTGCTGGTGGCGATGAGTGGCGCCAACTATATCCACGATATCGCCGGGCTGATGGAGGCCGACCTGACCGTGTCTTACGACAAGCTGGTTATGGACAACGAGATACTCGGTATGTGCCAGCGTGTGCTGCGCGGCATTGAGGTCAACGACGACACCCTGGCTGCCGATCTGATGATCGAACGCGGCCCCGGGGCGCACTACCTGGACGCAGACCATACCATCGAGCACATGCGCAACGAGTTCTACTCGCCGCTGATCAGCAGCCGCGAGAAGCGCGAGGTGCCCGGCAGAATTCCGGCTGCCGCTGCCGCGAGGAATTTCGTTGAGATGGTTCGACGGCAGGAGAGCGGTTCTCTGCTGGAGCCCAGGCTCAGGCAGCGGATCCTGACGCGGTTTCCAGAGATTGTGAAACCAACGAGCTGAAGTCAAATGGAGGCAAACACTATGGAAACCAAGCAACGTGAAGGAGTACTGGTCACCCCGCAGCAGCGACTGAATGAAGCGCAGATCGGGTTGATAGATGGAATTTCGCGCGAAATTCTGGAAGATCCGGGCATTCTGTGCTACAACCGCGAAGCAGCCGACATATTCAGAAACGCCGGAGCTCGTGTCGAGCAGCTCGAGGATTGCGTGCGGCTGCGCATTCCCTCGTCCCTGGTGGACAAGACGCTGGCAAGTGCGCCCTCGCGTATCGTGCTTGGAGCCCGCAACCCCGACAACCGCCTGATTCTCGACGCCGCTGAACCACGGGTCAGATTTGCCAGCGGCTCGGAGTGCAACATCTGGCTGGAGATCGGTTTTGACGGCGACCGACCGCTATACAACCGCCGCAGCGGCTCTATTGACTACCTGTGCCGTGCCGCTCACCTGGCGGACAATCTGGAGAACCTGGACTCCTTCATACGCTGCATCAACATCCAGGACGAGCAGGTCAAGGCGTCTAACAAAGACGTCAACAAGTTTCTCGCCAGCCTGAATAACATCACCAAACACGTGCAGGCGGGCCTGACCGATCTCAACGCCCTGGACCACGTTATGCAGATGGGGCGCATCATCGCCGGCGGAGAGAGGGAGTTCAGCGAGAATCCGGTGCTGTCGTTCATTGCCTGCGTGGTCAAGAGTCCGCTGCAGATGGTCAACGATACCGCCGCCAAGGTGATCGCCATCTCGCGCTATCGGGCGCCTCTGGTGATCTCCAGCTCGCCCATGGGCGGCGCCACCGCCCCCTTCGATGAGTTTGGCATGATTTCCCAGATCAACGCAGAAATCCTGGCCGGGGTGGCGCTGAACCAGCTTGTGGCCCCCGGCGCGCCGGTGCTCTACGGCAGTGTTCCGGTACGTACCCGGCTGGACAACCTGAACGACATGTACGGCGCTCCCGAGTTCAATCACTACCATCACGACGCGGCGCAGATGGCCCGTTTCTACCGGCTCCCCTGTTACTCCACCGCGGGTGCCGGGGATGTCAGCACGCCGGGCATCCAGGCTACTGCAGAGAAGATGCTTACTCACGGCTACATTCCCTGGACCGGTGCGCAGTATGTCCACTACGCATTTGGCCTTCTGGAGCGAACCAACATCTTCTGCCCCGAGCAGGCGGTACTCGATGACGCGCACATCGGCATGATCAAGTACAATCTTGCTCCGCCTCAGGTCACCCCGGAGAAGAGCCGGCAGTTGCTGGAAACAATACGCGAGGTCATGCAGACCGACCACAAGACCTACATCTACCACCTTCCGCTGCCTACGCGGGAGAAGGTCTACATACGCTATCCGCTGGAGGACCAACAGGGCGGGGCCCTGTTGGCGGCGCACCACCGTTACCTGGAGATCATGGATGTTGCACGAAAGCCCCTGCCCAAGCAGACGCTTGACCGGATCAGCGCCGAGATACCCGGGATACTGCCGCAGTCTCTGGAAACCGCAAGGAAGGAATCATGAGCTCAATGTCGCAAGACGTACAGATGGAAGCGTACAGCGAGGCGGTGAAAAGCGGCCTGTACGCCAAGCGGTCCGGCCTGGTAGGGAAGTACGACAACGTTCGCCGACACTGGGAAGACGAGATTACGCGCCATTTCATCTACCCCTACGTGCGCGGACTGCTCGATCGCTGTCAGCACTCCATGAGGCGGCTGCGGATCATAGATCTGGGCTGCGGCAGCGCCGACGGTTACGAATTGCTCATGGGTATCCGCGATCGCGAGGCGGGACTGCATCAGTCCAAGGTGGATCTGCTGTCGGAGGACAGAGTCGGACTCTATAAGGGCGTGGATCTTTCCGCTGACCTGCTGCAGCAGGCCCGCTCAATCTACAGTCACAATCCCAAGGTCAGCTTTGAACAGGGAGACTTCACCAAAGGCCTTTCGCTGAAGAAGGACGAAAAGCCATACGACTTGTACTTCTCTTCCTACGGCACATTCTCGCATCACAACGACGACGACACGCTGGTCCAAATGCTGGCCGACATCGCCGGATCCTGCCAGGACTACTGTCTGATCGTCGGCGACTGGTTGGGCCGCTACTCTTACGAATGGCAGACCCTGTGGACCAACGATCTCAACGACAACCGCAACATGGATTACGTGGTCTCCTACATCTACAACAAGGAGGAGCGCGAGCAGAGACAAAACGAGTTGCAGCATCTGCAGCTCAGGCTCATGAGCAGGCAGGAGATCGACGCGGTTGTCTCGCAAGCCGGCAAGCGAGCTGGTGTCGAGATCAAGCCGTTGATGTTCTTCGACCGTTCCGTATTCACCGGCCGGCACATGGATACCGCCGAATACAATCCCTACGCGCAGCCCCTGAGGGAGGCGGTCAACTCGCTGCACGAGCCCAATGTGCGTACCAACCTCAGTACCCTGATCGTGAACTACGTTCCCAAAGCCGGTTTTGATTTCATCAACAGCTACTTCGAGCGACTGCAGATGTGCTGGAACACGCTGGTAAGCTATTGCCAGGCGCTGATGGAGGCCTACGACCCCGATGCCCGCACGCTGAAAGCCGAACTCCCCGCTGTCCCCGCGACCTATCCCACTGAACTGCGACAGATGATGGAGCGCATGCGGCAGGTGGTAGAAGGCGCGGGCTGGCTCAACACCGGGTTGCCGCGGGAGAACGTGATCGAACCGCAACTGGGCTACGCGCTGCGCTACCTGGTGAGTCGACTGCAGCAGGGGCAGGGCTGCGGTCACGGCCTGGTTGGCATCTTTGAGGTGAACAAGACGCAGTAGCCGGCAAGCCATCAGCTGTACGGCTCCCAGAAGTACGTGTCCACACCACGGTGGCCGCGTTTGTGGGAGCTACCGCTCCAGCTGATCCAGGAGCTCACGAGCCGTGAGGACGGGGACAGGAAGGCGCTCCCGGGCCTGGAGGATATGTCCGTCGCCGCTGATCAGGTGGGTTTCGGGTCGGACCCGGGCCGCGTTCACGAATTGGTCGTCGCTGGGATCTTCAGGCATCCAGACATCGTTGGGAATGTCCTCGCTGATCCGATGGAACCACGGACGAATTTCCTCGTCCAGCAGGTACTTGATTTCCGATTGGCTCAGGCGGAGCTTTGGATAGGCCAGGACCCGGAGGTATTCCTTAAGAATGGGCTCGGTCACCAGGGGCTGGAGCCGCCCCTCCAGAATAGCTCGGTGGATGCCGGCTATTTCTCCCCTGAAGAGTAATGCGGAAATCAGGACACTGGTATCAAGAACCGTAAGCACGCCTGGCCTCGGCCACGATACCGGCCAGATCGGCTTCGCCGATTCCCAGGCGGTCAACCTTGTCCCGGATTGCGGCCAGTTGCGGGCTTTCCAGGGGTCGAATCACCACGGGTTCCAGAACAATACGCCCGGATTCCCAGCGAGCGTCAAAATAGCTTTGATCCTGGCAGTGCCGCAGAACTTCCTTGGGCAGGGTCAGCTGGTTCTTGCTGGTCATCTTGCAGAGCATATGTACCTTCCTTATGATAAGAATACGCCATTGGACTAATAGGCGTCAAGTAAGGAAGTAAGGGAGGGGGCGCGGGCACACATAGACCCACAATCCAGAGGAGGTAGCCGGTGTATTCCTGTCCGCTCAATCAGCGGCTGCAACGGCCCGGGTCAGACCTCGATATCGACGATATTTCCGATATGATCGGGCTGAATCTGCTGCGGGGCGGGGCCGGCTGCCTGGACGGCCTGAAGCACCTGCTCCCCCGCCTCTTCGGTGCTGCGGAGCGCCATATTGAGCACCCGCATCCCTGCTTCGCCCTGAACCATAGCCTGTGACATGTGTGTGGATGTTTCTGCAATATTCATAACAGTCTAGAGTGTAGCGCAGTCAGAGACAGAAGTCAAAAAAACGCGTGGACTTACCAAAATTGGCTTAAGGCTGCCGGGTGCGTTGAGAGTTTGCTGCCGCCGTGCGTCAAGGCGTGATCTAAAGCATGGCAGGCTAACAGAGTTATATTTCAAATTCCAAGACGCTCCGTGTGCCGTGATCATTTGCGATAGAAAAGACCCCTTCAAGCTGTTCAGCGAGCATTTTGACGAGAGAAAGGCCAAACCCCGAAGTGTTGTTGGCATCAACCCCTTCATCAATACCGATGCCATCGTCCCAAACGCTAAGGGTTACCCGCTTTTCAGTCTTCTCAAGACCGATAGAGACACGGCCCTCGTCGCGTCCCTTAAAGGCATACTTAAAAGCGTTTGTCAGAAGCTCATTCAAGATGATTCCTACGGGAACGGCCTTTCTCGAACAGAGGGTAAACTCGACAATGCTCTGCTCTACTGTTACGCCGCAACGCTCATTGAATACTTCCAGCAGTGAATCGATGAGGCCCTCAAGGTAGTCTCTCATCGAGACCTCCTCGTACCTTTCTCCGATAAGAAGCTTATCATAGAGCGTTCGAGTACTGCGAACCCGCGAAATAGCTTCATTCAGTGCGGACTTGACTTCAGCGCTATCGGCCGAACCGGCCTGAAGTGAAAGTAAGCCTTCAACCTGTGCCATGTTGTTCTTCATGCGGTGGTGGACTTCTTTGAGGAGGGTTTCTTTCTCAGCCAGCTGACGCTGGATTTCTTCCGCGGCCTGTTTGCGCTCGGTGATGTCCTGAGCGGCCCCCACCAAATACTGGATCCTGCTTTGATTGAAAACAGGGGTCACGGTGACATACCAGGTTCTTAGTCCACCGGGGGTATTCACGGTCTCTTCAAAGGAAATGGAACTGGAAGCACGCACACAACGCCGGCAATTGGCGGCAATCTCAGCGCCGCGTTCTTCTCCCAGCAATTCCTGGGGTGTCTTCTTCTGTATCCATTCCGTTGTGAACCCTGTAGCTTCGGCATGGGCCCGGTTGTTGCGGATGAACCGATAGGTGTCCTCATCGATGACTTCGATCAGGAACATGATATCCCTGGTTCCATGGAATACCGTGTCGTACTCGTTCAACACCTGCCGGAGGCGTTCTTCGGCCTGTTTGCGCTCGGTGATGTCGTGTCCTATTCCAACCAGACCGGTGATTTTGCCATCGCGGTCATACAGGGGGAGTTTGGTGGTTAGTTGCCAGACAACTTCACCATTTCGCGTAATGAGTTGTTCTTCCCTGTCTATCACGCTCTGCCCGTGTATCAATACTCTTTGGTCGTCCTCCACAAAGCGCTTGGCAATCTCTGGGGGGTATATGTCAGAATCGGTTTTACCGATTACGTCTTCTTCCCGCTCGAAACCCGAATGTTGGTAGTCGGCTCTGTTGGCCAACTGTATACCGCCATCTATGTCTTTCACATAAATGGGATCAGGGATGCTATCGATTATGGTACGCAGCAGTGTTCGCTCCCGATCGAGTGCCTGTTCAGCTTGCTTGCGCTCGGTTATATCGATCGAAACAGCGAGTACCGCTGGGATTCCGTTGGTGGAGGCGGTAAATGGAATCTTGGTTGTTTCAAGATATCGTATTGAACCGTCTGAGTCGGTGATTGGTTCTTCTATGTTATACAATCCTGTTCCGCTTTCGATCACCTTCCTGTCGCACGCAACAAAGAAATCAACTTCTTCGGTGTTGCGGCTGAAATCGTAATCGCTTCTGCCCAGCAGTCTTTCCGGAGTGGTTCCGTGTACATCAGCAACAGCTTTGTTGGCCAACAGGTAGTTGCCGTGCGCATCCTTGGCAAAAATAAAGTGGGGAACAAGATCAATCACCTGCCGCAACGTCATCTCGCTCTGGCTCAACGCTTGCTCGGCGAGTTTGCGCTTGGTGATATCGGTTACGACTGATTGAATCTCACCGGCCCCTTCTCTTGATACGATTTTGCTCCTTACTTCTACCGGTATCACTTTGCCGTCTTTGCTTAATGCCTCTATCTCAAAAGAGTCTCCATCCGGCGATGCCGCATTCTCAAGAACGTTTTGTACAAAATTCCTATGAGAATGACTATGCAGGCCTGCAACGGATTTACCTATTAGTTCATCCTGGGAGTAGCCGAGTGCCCGGCATACCTTGTCATTTACAAAGGTAATTATCCCATCAAAATCATGGATTATCAGGCCCTGATTAATATGCTCAACAATCGTCTTGAATCGTTTCTCACTTTCCTGCAGTTCTCGCTTTATCCGCGTCTCTTCGGTAACGTCTTTCAAGATGCAATGGGTCTGTTTCACATCACCGCCAGCGGTGTAGGCTACAACGCCGTCAAAAGATACCTCCATGGAGTCGCCGCTCTTCTTTCTCATCCTGTACACGATGCCTTTGCCGCTACCGTGCTCTTTGAGTTTTTCAAAATTGGTTCTGAACCCGTCTACCGAATCGGGGTGCAGGAATTCGGCAAATGATGCTCCAATCACTTCCTCTTGTGTGTATCCGCCGAGTGTCTCAAGCCAGGCGGGGTTTACCCCGAGAAAAATCCCGTTCCTATCTAGAGATTGATAGGGCAGTGGAGCATTGTCAAAGAGCGCCTTGTACTTCTCCTGCAGCTGTTTGTAGTCGGTAATATCTTCAAAGGCTACCAGACACAGATCTTCTTCTTTTTTGTGGAGGAGAGACGTGGAGACCAGAAACGTCAGCTGTTGCTCCTCTCCGTGCTGAATGAAGGGAAGAGTAGCTTCCACCCGGTGATACCCTTCGCCGTTTGCGAACGTGTTCTTTACAACTTGCTTAACGCTGCATTCCTTGCAGAAAGGGCCGAAACCGCAGCCTTTCGGGTTATCCAGATGATGGATGCACCGCAGAGCTTCTCCCCCTCGTTTTCCGATCATATCCTCGGCCGGGGTGCCTGCAAATTGTGTGGCAAATGCATTTGCTTTGCGCACCCTCCTCTCCTTGTCCAGAAGCAGCATCAGAACGGGAGTGTGGGTATAGATCGATGAGAGCTCTTCTTCTGTCTCCCTCCGCGCACTGTTCTCCGTTTTCAGTTTCTCATTGGCCTCAAACAGGGAGTATGCCATATGTATTGATTCGATCAGGACGAATTCTCCCGAATTCTTGAGTACGTATCCGTAACCGGTAATCTTCTTGACCCTATCTACATACTCTTTCTCCGAGTGGCTGGTGACAAATACGGTGGGTATATCATGGCGGGTGAGAATCTGCGCAGCAGCTTCTGTGCCGTCCATCCCGCTTCCGAGATTGATGTCCATGAGGATAAGCGAAATCTCGGGGTCGGCGTCTACCGCTTCAATCGCTCTTTCGCCGTTGTGAGCGGTGACGACCTCATATCCATGTCTCTTGAGCAACTGAGCCTCTGACATGGCAATGATTGCTTCATCTTCTACGAGGAGAATCTTCTTCGCCATAGTATACCTGCTTTGGCAACATGCTCGTAGTTGAGACTATAGGTCTTACAAAGCAATTGCGCAACATTAGAATAATCGATCATAACCGCAATACGTTTATTTGCTCCACTGGTTCAGCAAAGACAACACAGAGCTTCTCGTGGAGGGCTGGATGTACGACCAACCAAGAACCAGGAAGATGACAATGGCCATCGCGGGACTTGTGTACGGCGTCGCAAGGGAGTAGGCTAGAGGGCCTGTGGATCTTCGAGATAGTGAGGTGTCGGAACCGATATCCGAGCCGTGGTGGAGGAGTTTTATGGCGCATTTGCTCGGGCACAGTATCGAAACGATCGGGAACAAGGCATGCTGATGCAACCACCGTCACCGATCCGGCCGCCGGTCGCACGAGTCGCGGTACTCCTCGCGGCTGTGGCGCTGGCGACGTGCTTCGCGCCGTGGATCAGCCGAGCCTCTGGTAGTGACGGGGAGCGGGAAATCCCGCTCACCCTGCTTTCGTTCAACATTCGACTTGCGAGCGCCCCCGACGGGCCGGACGGCTGGGAATACCGGCGCGGCCTCGCCTTCGATGTCATCCGCAAGCTCAATCCAGACATCGTCGGCTTTCAGGAACCAGAGCTCGAGCAGATACACGACCTCATCGACGCGTTCGGCGATGAGTACGGCATTGTAGGTCGCTCCGCCGGCGATGGCGCACCGCTTACCGCCGACAAAGCCGACGGCAAGTTCAATGCGGTAATGTACCGCACCGATCGATTCCGTCTGCGCTACCACGAGACCTTCTGGTTCTCGGAAACGCCGAATGAACCGGGCAGTGTCGGATGGGACGCCGCTTTGCCGCGGATCGCAACGTGGGTTAAACTCGACGATCGTCACTCCGGCGAAACTCTGTATGTGTACAGTGTACACCTCGACTATGCCTCGCAGCGTGCCCGGGAGCAGAGCGTCGCGCTCCTGCTCGGGGAGTTTCTCGAGCGCCCCACGGACGGGCCGGTATTCGTGCTCGGCGACTTCAACGCCAATGAGCTGAACCCTGCGATGCGGTTGCTGCTTGACGACCCGGCAAAAGCCGGCGGTCGCGGGGCTCTCGACCCGCGGCCGCTCGCCGACACCTACCGCGTTCTCTATCCGGACGTAGATCTCGATGAAATCGGTACGTTTCACGACTTCACTGGAGAGCCGCTGACGACGAAGATCGACTTCGTGCTCGCTCCAATCGAAATTCCGGTGCTGGAAGCTGGGATCATCCGAACGCATGCAGACGGGCGCTACCCCTCCGATCACTTTCCGGTCTACGCGGTAGTTGACGTGGGGCGGTAAAACAAGACGCTGGAGCTCTCCGCGAACGGCACGCGATGGCTCCTCGTTCCTCAAGTAGAGGCGTCATCTATGTTGACATGTAGGGACCCGCTGTCCGCAAAGCGCCGGTCTCCAAACTCATCCGTATCATTGTTGACCGGCGGAGTCAAGTGTACGCTGCGAATCCCGGCCCCCGCGTCGCCGCACTGCAGCGCTGCATCAATTGTGCAGACCGCAACTGCCGACCGGAGCCCTGGGCGATCGCCGGGAAACCGCTGATCCGGCTGATGGTGTACGCTTCGCGAACCGCGCTGAAACAAGCCACGAAAATCGGTAGTGTGGTCCTGAGTCCGGTGGAGGCCGCGGCCAACGTGATCGTGCCGGTGATGACCGCAGTGCCCGGATTCTGGATCGGCATGACGCTGCGAATCGTTGTGATCTGCGCCTTCATGCCGACTGCGTTCCCGGCACTGATTCCGCCGGCGCTCTACGGCTTCGATCAGTCCAAGAAAACGTCCGCACCCCCGGCGGGGAAAGACAAGCTGGCGGGGAACACGGTTCTTGCCGCCTCATTTCAACGCCGCATGAAACGCTATAAGCAAATGGGGTATGAAACAGGTGACCCGTAACCCGTAGATTTATCGAGCCGAGCAGTCGGCGGTTGTACCGGCGCGTCCAAGCGTGTAAAGTTTAAGTTTAAGACAGGAGGGTGAGTCATGAACCATTTGCAGATCGACTACCCGGAGGCGTTGCCCGATTTACTACAACTCACCGCGCGTGAGTTCGAGGCAGAAGCAAAGATGGCTATGGCGGCCAAGCTGTATGAGATGGGGAAGATCTCATCCGCTGTCGCGGCCGACATGTTGGGGATGTCCAGAGTGTCATTTCTGCTGCAGCTTTCCCGATACCAAGTCAGTACAATGAACTTTGATCCCGACGAGTTGATGAACGATGTCGACCTCCCACATTAGTCTGGTTATCAATACTGGACCGATCATCGCGTTGGCAGCAGGTGTTTCCCATCCTGAAGTAGTGCTCCGCCACTTTCATCGAGTGCTTGTACCGAGGGAAGTCGTTCGGGAAATACGCGCCGGATCAACCGCGGCGGTCGGGCAGAACATTCTCGACCTGGGTAGCCCCATTGAGATCAGTCATAGTGATGTAAATGTCCGCAAGGATCTCGTATTGGCCCTTGATCGTGGAGAGGCTTCAGTGATTCAGACAGCTCTTGAAAAGCAGATCGCTCTGGTGTGCATTGACGAAGCGATCGGCAGGCGCGTTGCAAGACTGAACGGCCTGTCCGTCACCGGGTCACTTGGATTGATTATTCACGCGATCCACCGGGGGGAGGCGATAGACATTGCATCAACAATAAACACGATGCGCGCGAACGGTATCTGGCTCAGTGAGCAGTTGGAGCGGCAGGCGATCAAGCTCGCAAAAAGGTAGGACCCGGGAGACGACTGTCCTTGGAGAAGATTTCTCCTGCGTCATTACGCAGCGACATAAAGAAAACGAGTGCGGTATCCCAGCCGATCATTGCTCGGCATTCCAGGCCGCCTCCGGCACTAATCCGGCATCCTGCCGGATTGCGCTCGCCGGCTCGCGCCGTGCCTGCGTTTCAAGTCCTCCTCAGGGCCCCAACGAAAAAGGTGATCGACATGAAGCCAATCACCTTTTTTGATGCCCGAGAGAGGACTTGGTCTCCAGTCGCGGACATCGTGTCCGCTCCCTCCGACCCGCCTCCGGTGCTCTCGGCACCTCCTGTGCCTCGGCGCTCCAGGTATTCGCGCACGCACCTCCGTTTCAAGTCCTCTCCATCCTTGGCAAAAAGAAAGCCGGGCACCAAAAGGCACCCGGCTTTCTTTCTGCCCGAGAGAGGACTTGAACCTCCACAGCCGTAAGGCCACTAGACCCTGAACCTAGCGTGTCTACCAGTTTCACCACTCGGGCTTGTTACGGCTAACTCTATCGCAACCGCTTTTCTTGTGTCAAGAGGTTTCGCGACAGCGGCTGCGCCCAAGGCGCGTGCGGCGGGCCGGCGCTAGTACAGCCGGCGCAGTTCGGCTTGCGGGTAGTAGTGTTCGAGAATCTCGGTTGCGCGGTAACCGGCGGCGGCCATACCGGCGGCGCCGCTCTGGTCCATTCCCACGCCGTGACCCCAGCCGGCGCCGGTCACTACAAAGTGGCTCGGTGAGCCGTCCGGGCCCAGCCTGGGGTAGACCGTGAAGAGGTTGCTGCGCAGCCCGCCGAGGCGCGAGCGGATGGCGTCGCGCTCAACGGTGGTAGTTCCCTCGCTGCCGATCACTTCAACGCGTTCCACGCGGCCGCTGATGCCGCGCCCGCGTGTGATCAGTGCCGTTACCCGGCCAACGCCGGCATCGCCCAGGCGCGCGGCGAGCTCCTCCTGGCTGACCCAGCGCGACCAGCGGTAGGCGCTGCGCGATGAGTAGCGCGCGTGGTTGCTGTGGCTCTCGGGGCGTTGCCGCAGCCAGCTCTCCAGCTCGAGAGGGCTGAGGGCGCTGTCTCGCGGCGGCAGCTTCTTGTCCGAGACTGCTACCAGCGCCGTTGCAGAACCCCAAACGCTGGCGCTGCTCTCGGTGTAGCCGGCGCTGTTGGCCGAGTAGACCGCGTTGAGCGGGATTTCGCCGTCCATCAGCACCTTTCCTATAGTGGCGTGCACCGCCTCGGTGGAGCGCGGGTGTTCGCCGCCGCTGCCGCGATAGAACGCCGACAGTACCGAACCCAGCAGATCAAATCCGCGAGCGTGAAAGCGCGATCTCGGCGCCAATGTGTACGAGCGCGCCGCCACCGCCTGGGCCTGCAGCGCTTCCATCGGCCACGAGGCCGGCATCTCGGAGGGCACAACCGACATCAGGTAGGCTTCGAGGTTGAGCTCGTTTACCACCGTGAAGCCGCGATCGGCCCAGCTGAGGATGCGAATTGTACCACGATAACTGCGGTCCTCGCGGCCTGCGGAGAACTGTCCGTGACCGTACGCCATGTCAAACAGCACAGTTGTGGCGCCGGTGTCCTGGTAATCGAGTTCCAGCGGTCCACTGCCGGCATAGATCTCGGGGCCGTCTTCGTAGCCGACGCTGACACCGCCGGGATGCAATCGCTCTATCAGCAGCACGTCGTCGCGGGTACCTTCGGCAACCGGGTCAGGACTACCTGCGGCGGTCAGAGTCCATCGGGCGCCGGTCTTGAGGTGGATACTGGTAACGTCTTCTGCCAGACCGACGCGCACGCGCGGAGCCTCAGCGGCCTCATCGGGCAGCGGGGCAACGCGCGGCGCAGTGACGCTCACCCGCCGTGCGGCAACCTCGGCTTCCCGATCGGCGCGCAACTGCGGGAATTCGTGCTCGAGCTGCTGCCTGGCTTCATCGACGCCGCTGTCCCACGGCAGCGCAATCTCGGCGCGGCTCAGCAGCGCGTAGGCTGACTCGATGTTGCCCTGGGCAATCTGTGCGCGGGCCAGCGGCTCAAAAACGCTGGTCAGGTTGCCGTCCTGGCGCAGCGCGCGCTGCAGGTGCTCGGCGGCCGCCTCCCACTCTTGCTGTTCCAGCGCCAGTTGGCCCAGGAAATAGTGCGCGTAAGGCAGATGGGCCTCAATCGAGACCGCTTGCGCAAACGCTTCAGCGGCGCGCTGCGGCTCTCCGGCGTCGCGCGCCGCAACACCGGTCCAGAACATGTGCATGGCGTCCGGATCCTCAACATCATCGAAGCTCTGTAGCGCCCGCTGCGGCTCTGCGGCCAGTAGCTGTACCTGTGCCGGAAGGCTGTCACCGTCAGGGTTCAGCTGGGCCAGTGCCTCGCTGTGGCGCCCGCTTTCGAGCAGCAGCAGCGCCAGGTTGCGCCTGGCATCCTGATCCTGCGGCGCGGCGCGCACCAGCTGCTCCAGCTCCGCAATGGCGCTCTCAATCCGCCCCTGGTAGTAGTGCTCAACAGCCTGTTGGACGGTTGGGGGCGCGGAGTCTGACTCAGTATCAGCGTGGTCCGTGGCGCGCGAGCTATTCGAGGCAAGCGTTGTGCTGAGCACCGTCAGGCACAGCACCACGCTGAGGACTCGCTTATGAGGCTTCATCATATACTCGTTTACCGTAGCAGATCGTGGCGCGCCGGGGCAAGCGCCAGTATGTCGCTGTGCGCGATACGCGCCTGAAGCGTTCCATCGTGCAGGCTCGCGCGCCGCCGTTGCAGCCAACCGCTGATATCGACGCCCTGCTGTAGTGCGGCACTGGCGAAAAACGCCAGCTGGCGCTCCAGCAACGCAGTGAACCGCCGGCTGCCAATGTGCCTGCAGAGCGCACCGTCCAGTTTCCAACTGGAATCAGCGCGGGTCACGCTGAAGCCCGCTGCAGCCAGCAAGCCTGAAGCCTCGCCGACGGCGTTACTGCCCAGCGCCGCACCAAAGCCCTTGTCGCGCCGCATATCGGTCTCAAAGGCTGCCATCACCGCGTTGTCCTGGTCATCGGGCGGATAGAACCGGCTGCCGCCGCAGTAGATAGTTGCCGCAAGCAGAGCTGGACGCGGATCGCAGGCGCACAATCGCTCTACCAGCTGAACCAGCCATGCCCGGGACACCAGGTCGAGCAGCGCGGAGCTGGTTACCAGGTCGGGGCAATCAAGGTTCGCGCCGATCGGGATCTCGCGCGCCAGATCAACCACGCAAGCGCTAAGTTCGATCTGGCCACTCAATCGCTGCTGTCTGATCCAGCGCAGGCATTGCCGCCGTCCGTAATCGAGCAGGACCGGATCGATGTCGTACAGCGTCCAGTGCTGCGGTAGCTGCAGCCGCGGGGCCAGAAAACGCAGGTTGGATCCGGTGCCGCCGGCCAGGTCAACAACGCGCAGCGTGCGCGGTGACGGCGCCACACGGCGCCGCAGATAGGCACCCAGCCGGGTGCACAGCGTTTCATCGCGCGCGGCATGGTCGGCCGGCTCGCGCAGCGCCAGCCACTGCCGGTCAAAGCCGCCGCTGTGCTCTGACGCCGACATGTGCAGGATGCGCCTGAACTCGGCGGCTGCAGCGTGCCAGGGCTGCAAGCCGGCTACCGCGCCCTGGGCACGCTCCCGCAGCGCACTGAGCTGTGCGGCGTCGCTCAGCAGAGGCCGCAGCGCAGCGGTCAGCGCAGGCGCATCGGCTGCCGTAACCACTACGGCTGCCAGGCCGGCCACGGTGTCCGGAATTGCCCCGCCGTTGGTGGTGACGATCGGCAGCGCGTGGGCGGCGGCTTCGGTCAATACCATGCCGTAGCCTTCCCACAGCGACGGCAGTACAAACAGCTCCGCCTCGCTGTAGAGGCGCTGCAGGGCATCGGCGCTCTGCGGCCCGGCGAAGCGCACGCGCCCTTCGAGGCCGCGCCGGCGCGCGTCGCGCTGCAGGCGCTCGGCGGTCTGAGGCTCCAGCTCAGCCGAGCCGACGATGGTCAGCTGCCATTGCAGTTCACGGAGATCCTCGAGCGCCTGCAGCAGGTACGCCAGCCCCTTGCGCTCGATGAGGTTGGCAACGCACAGCAGGCGCAGCGGCCTCCCCGGCGCACCACGGTTCTGTTGCGCGCGCCGCGCGGCGTAATCCGGCGCCGGCTGCGGCGGCAGATCGACCCCCGGAGGTGCTACCGAAACATTTTCTGCGGCCACACCACGCGATATCAGTTGGCGTGCGGTAAACGCGCTGGTGCAGATCACGTGGTCCGCGGCGCCGATCACCGCGGACTCACGGCGCCAGAGCTCGGCGCACAGCGCGTGGTCCAGCCCCGGCTCCTCGGAGGTAGGGTGATGGATCAGCAGCAGCATCCGGCAGCGCTGCGTCAGCTGCAGCAGTTCATCGTGCAGCGCGGCCAGCACCAGTCCGTCGACGCACGCCGTTGCGTCGTCCGGCAGGGCGGCAAGCTCGCGGCGGCACGCGTCGCGGTCGGCCTGCGCCAGTCCCATCGGGAAGGCTCCGGGCAGCGATACCACCGTCACGCTGTCGCCGGCAGCTCGGGCCGCCTCGACTACGCGCCGGTCGTAGATGGTACCGCCGGTGCAGCGGTCAAGCGGCCCCGGGAGCACCATCCACCAGCGCTCTGGCGGTTGTTTCACTCAGACAGCACCTTCGTACGATGCCGACGCCACGTGAGATTCGTGCAGCGTGACGCGCATGCGTCCCTGAAACGCTTCGGCTATGCGCTGCGCCAGGGTGTCAAAGATGTAGCGCGAGATGTACTCGGTGGTAGTGTTGATTCCGGCAAACTGCGGCAGCTCGTCCAGGTTGCGATACGCCAGCGGCGCCAGCGTCTGCGCCAGCTGCTGGTGCAGCCAGCCGATATCAACTACCACGTTATTTTCATCCAGCTCGGCGCGCTGCAGCTCCACGTCCACCACGTAGGTGGCGCCGTGCATCCGCTGCGCCGGGCCGAACATCGATCCCTGAAAACTGTGGGCGATCATGATGTGATCGCGTACCTGCACGCTGTACATGTCGTGTTACTCCTTGTGCGGTCAATAGACGATCGAATGGCACAGAGTGCCGCCGGGCTGCCGCGCCAGTTGTTCCATTGTCTGTGGCAGTTGTGAAAAGGCGCTTTCTGCGCTGAGGAAGCAGTCGAGCAGAGGATCGCGCAGCAGCGAAAGCGCCAGCTCCAGCCGCCGCCGGTGGGTCCAGCGGCTGCGCTGCGCTGCTGGTATGCGCCCCACCTGCGACGAGATCAGCTGGAGCCGCCGCGAGTGGAAAAAACCGCCCAACCCCAGCGGGATCGCGCGGTCTCCGTACCAGCTCAGCTCGATGATCCGGGTTTCAACGCCGCTGACCGCCAGTGCGGTCTGTAGTCCGTCGGCGCTGGCGCTGGTGTGGAACACCACGTCGTATGGCGCCGGGACCGTGGTGGTTGGCGCCGGAACGAAAGCCACGCCCAGCTGATCGGCCAGCGCGCGTCGATCGGGGTTGATGTCGTAAGCGGTCACGGTGGTTCCGGGAACCGCGCGTGCCAGATACGCCACCAGCCCGCCGATCACACCCAATCCGATGACCGCCACCCGGTCACCCACGGCAATCCGGCTGTCCCAGGTTGCGTTGACCGCGGTCTCCATCGACGCAGCCATTACCGCGCGTTCGGTCGGCACCTCATCCGGTACAGGCAGCGCGTCGTGCGCCGGCAGCACAAAACGCGTCTGATGCGGGAAAAGCGAGAATACGCGCCGTCCGCCCAGCGCCGCTGGACCCTCTTCCACGATGCCCACGTTGCAGTAGCCGTACTTGACCGGAAAAGGGAACGTTCCACCCATGTGCGGGCACGCCATCAGCTGATACTGATCACGCGGCACGCGGTTGCCGAACACCAGCAGCTCGGTACCCTTGCTGACGGCGCTGCGCAGTGTGCGCACCAGCACTTCGTCGCTCCCGCGCGGCCGCAGCAGCTCGTCCTGCAGCCGGCCTGCGCCGGGAGCGCTAATCCAGAATGCGGTTGCCTCAGCTCTCTTGTCGGGCACCTCGGTCCTCGGCGCTGACTATCGGAACCTTCTTGCCCGGTTCAGTCCTGGTGGTTTGGCGCGGTGGAATGGTCACGCGCAGAATGCCGTTCTTGAACAGCGCACTGACCTTCTCGCGATCGAACTTGTCCTCCGGAACGTAGTACTTCTGCTGCTTGAAGCTCTTGAGTTTGAGCCTGCGCTTGAAGAAGTGAGCTCCCTCCGGCGGGGCTTCGCTGTCGGGTGCGCTGGCCGAAAGTACCAGGTAATCACCCTGTATCTCCAGTTCGATGTCCTCTTCGCGGAAACCGGCCAGCGCGAATTCGAGCACTATGGTCTTGTCTTCGGTAATGTAGATGTTGGCCGGCGGGTACGAGTGCGACGGATAGAAGTCACGCTGCGCATCCCAGTTGAATCCTTTGACGCCTGGCTGGCAGCCTACGCGCTCGCTGAACGCGCTGCTGAAGTCTTCTGCGGCGGAGAAGATCTCTTCCATAATACTGCCGATGTCGATGAAGTCACGGTTCTTCATAACAGCTCTCCTTGAGTAACGCTGCCCGGAGCTTTCTGCCTCCGGTATTGTGCGGCCCCTCGTACGAGGCGACCGGTGCGCCGTTGCGTTGCAACCTGCGCGGTGGGCCCTGCCGGCGCCCACAGACATAGTATAGCGCCGCGGCCCGCTTTCGCAAAGGGGAGGTTTTCTGATAGGATGCGGCAGCCTGTCACTGCGGCAAAGGATGCACTGTGAATCTTCGCGTACTCTTTGTGGGAGAAATTGTCGGCCGAGCCGGCGTGTACTGTATCAAGTCCGTACTCAGCGAGGTAAAGAAGCGTCACGCGATAGATTTTGTTGTGGCCAATGGTGACGGAACTACCGGCGGTTTCGGCATCGGCAAGAACCATTCGATTTATCTGCGCAAACTCGGTGTTGACGCAATTACCGGCGGTGACCAGGTGTACTACAAGAAAGACATGGTCGAGCATATCGAGAACGCCTACTACATTCTGCGCCCGGCAAACTTCCCTCCGGGAAATCCCGGGCGCGGATGGCGCTATTTCACCGTCAGGGAACGCAAGATCGGAGTGATCAGTATGCTCGGACAGTCCGGGTTCGATCGGGTACACCTGAGTAACCCGTTCACCTTCCTGCCCGAGATTGTCGAGCGGCTCAAGCGTGAGACACAAACAGTGATCGTTGATTTTCATGCGGTAACTACGGCTGAAAAGTACAGCATGTTTCACCTTGCCGACGGGATGGTCAGCGCGCTTATCGGTACCGGCCAGCGCGTCATGACCTCCGACGCGCGCATCAGCGTGCACGGAACGGCAACTATCTGTGATGCCGGTCGAACCGGCAGTATCGACAGCGTTGCCGGTCTGGATCCCGCGGTTGAGATTCGTCAGTTTGTGACACAGATGCCGGAGCGTTCACAGGACAGCTGGGCGTCCCCGGCGCTGCAGGGTGTTGTGATCGAGATCGATGCCGAAGGCAGGGCACAGAGTATTGAAACGGTCAACCAACCGTGTACGGTGCCGGCGAATGAGACACAGCGCAACGGTGATCCGAGTTGACGGTGAAACGCTGCAGCTCTCGTGCGCGGCGGCAGTCTCAGCCGGATATGCCGACGGTTGTGCGGAAACTACCCGCATCGGGATCCTCAACCGCTTCGTAGCCAAATACTGTCTGAAATGACTGCGCAACCGCATCGCCGGCTTCGGCCAGCGACACGTTGCGCCCGCTCAGCTGTTGCAGCGAGGTCTGGCCGCGGTCGGTGATGCCGCAGGCCACAATCCAGCCGAAGTGCGACAGGTCGGTGTGTACGTTGAAGGCAAACCCGTGCATCGTTATGCTGCGGTTGACTGCAATACCTACGGCGGTGATCTTCTCGTTGCCAACCCAGACGCCGCGGTGCTCCTCATCGCGTCCGGCGCTGATCGCGTAGTGTTCGGCCAGCAGCTCAATGAACACCTGCTCCAGGTTACTGATGAAGCGCTTCAGTTGACGCTGGTGCTCGTAGAGGTTGGCGATGATGTAGCCAACCAGCTGGCCCGGCCCGTGATAGGTGGTTTCCCCGCCGCGGGTGATGCGGTGCAGGGTGGCGCCGGCGCGCTCCAGTTCGTCCGCGGAGGCCAGGATGTCGCTATCGACTGCACTGCGCCCCATTGTGATTACCGGCGGGTGTTCCAGCAGCAGCAGCGTGTCGGGAATCTGCTCGGCGCGCCGCTGTTCTACCAGCTGCAGTTGCAGATCGAGGGCCTGCTGATAGCCGATGCGGCCGAGCCGCCGAATGTTGAGTTTCATAGTGTCAGTCCCGTTGCTCTTTTGCCAGACGGCAGATTGTCTCGGCCATCTGGTGCAGCGCAACCTGCTGCGTTACGTGCCCCAGTTCAAAGGCAACCCTGGGCATCCCATATACCACGCACGAGGAAGCGTCCTGTCCAATGGTTATCCCGCCGCGGCGCCGCACCAGGCCCAGCTCGACGGCGCCGTCGCGGCCCATCCCGGTCATGATAACCGCCAGCCCACGGTTGGCGTACTGCTGCGCCAAAGAGGCAAACAGGATATCAACCGAAGGGCGGTGCCCGTTGCAGGGTTCATCGTCGCTCAGGTGCACTACGCCGGCCAGGCTCTTGCGTTCAACGCGCATGTGGCGGTTGCCCGGCGCTATCAGGATGCGACCCGGCTTGAGCAGGTCACCTTCTTCGGCCTCCTTTACCTCCAACGGACAGATGCGGTCAAGGCTGCGCGCAAACTCGGCGGTGAAGCCTGCCGGCATGTGCTGCACAACCACCAGCGGTACCGGCAGGTCGTCGTCAAGCGCGGCAAACACCTTGCGCAGCGCGTTCGGACCCCCGGTTGAGATGCCGATTGCGATAATCTCAGTCTGCGCCGGCGCCGCCTCGGCGCCAACGGGTTCAACGATTACCGGGGCCGCGTCGGCCGGCGCGGCGGCCGTGCGGGCCGCTGCGCGGGCGGCAGTTGCCGGTTGCGCCGCATGCGGCGCATCGGCTGTGCTGCGCCCCTTGCGCCGCCGGTATTCCCTGCCGTAGCCGCGCAGCATCTCGGTCAGCTGCGTAGCGACGCTGTGGATGTCATCAGACACCGACCCCGACGGTTTGAGCAGAAAGTCCGATGCGCCCAGGCTGATGGCCTCCATGGTGATATGTGCGCCTTTATGCGCTATCGAGGAGAGCACCACCACCGGAATATCGATAGCGCGCGTGCGGCGCTGTTCAAGAAATCCGATGCCGTCCATCTGCGGCATTTCCAGATCGAGAACGATAACGTCGGGTTGCAGCCTTTCGATCTTCTGCAGCGCAAATACGCCGTTCATCGCCGTGCCGGCCACTTCCAGACCGGGCGCATTCTCGATGATCTTCGAAATCAGATTGCGCATCAGCGCCGAGTCGTCAACAACCAGCACCGAGACCGTGTCGTTATTCACGCGCTGCTTCCCGCGGTATTCTTCTGATAGATACACGCCCAGTCGGTCTTGAGGAACTCGAAGCGTGTCTGCATGCCAAACAGGGATTCGGAGTGCCCGATGAACAGGAACGCCTGCGGTGCCATCGCGTCCCAGAAGCGCCCTATGGCGGCTTTCTGGGCAGCTTCGTCAAAGTAGATCAGAACGTTGCGGCAGAACACCACGTCCATGCCGCGCAGTCCGCTGTCGTGCTTGAAGTTGTGATAATCAAAGCGGACCAGGCTCTTGATATCATCATTGATGCGGTAACCGTTGCCGGTGCGGCTGAAATAGCGCTTGAGGTAGTGCTCCGGCACGCCGCCGATGCGGTTTTCGCCGTAGAATCCCTGTTTGCCCACCATCAGCGATTTCAGACTGATATCAGAGGCGATTACCTCGAGCTGCATTCCCGCCGGGAGTAATTCGTTGGCTACCATTGCGATGGTGTACGGCTCTTCGCCGGTTGAGCAGCCTGCGCTCCAGATACGCAGTTTATTCTCGCCGCGGTTGCGCTTGGCCTTGATCAGATGCGGAATCACAAAGTACTCGAAGGTCTCGAAGTGGGCGGTATTGCGGAAGAAGCGTGTCAGATTAGTGGTAACCGAGTCGAGTAAAATCTTCAGTTCGTCCGAGTCTGCCGAGATCGTCGAGTAGTACGTCAATGCGTCGGGCAGCCCGGAACTGCGCAAGCGTTCCTTCAGGCGGCTTTCGAGGATGGTCCTGTTCGAACTCGAGAAGTGTATGCCACTCTCGTTGTAGATCAGGTCGCGGAACTTTTCAAACGCATCGTCACTCAAGAATTCAGACATTGGCCGCCAGATGGACGTATATTTGGTAGTCTACATTTTAGTCTATGTTTTCGCGAAGGTGGTGTCAATCGTGGATTTCCGGCGCACGGGTGCTATACTACTGCCTAGGATGAACCCTGCTGCATACAGTCGGTTCGGTGTGACCGGCGTCTCGTTTGACAAAGCCACTGGCCGGTCACGGCTGCTGCTGTCCGAAACAAGCGGTACCGCGAGGCTGGCCTTTGAGGTTGAGCCGCATCAGGCCGGCGAAGTGATTCTGCACGCCAACGGCTATGCGCCGCAGAACAGCGACGTATTGCAGCTGTTTCTGCGTGCCCACGGGTTCCGCTTGATGTACGCGCGTATCACCGGCGCGTCGGCGGGTAGCGCCAGTTCCGCAGCACGAGCCGAGATCCACTATCAGCAGGAGGGGCGTCTGTTTCAGCTCGAGCTCCAACCGGCGCAGGCGGTGGCGCTCAGCGCCCGTGCGGCAACGCCGGTCTACATCGATCGGCGGCTGATTCCCGGCTGGCAGCAACGCAGCCTGGAATCCGGCCGGCAGCGCGAAGAGGTTCTGCCGATCCCGGCGCTGTGAGCCGCAGATGCAGCGCTATTCTTTGACACAATCCACCACCGTCCCGCCGGTGATCTGCTGCAGCTGCTCAAAAGTCAGCGTGAAATTGTCAAACGAGGTGCCCGCAGCGGCGTGAATCTCAGGCCAACGGCCAAGTGTTTCATCGATCAGGATTTCGATTCCCGCTGTGCGGTGGCCTACCGGAGCAACCCCGCCGGGAGGATAACCGAAGATTTCCAGGCATTGCTGTGCATCGGCAATTCTGACCTTCTTGCGGCCGACGCCGTAGCGACGCGCCAGCTTGGCATCCGACAGCCGCCGATCACCGGAGGCTACCACCAGCACAGGGGTGGCGTCTACCATCAGGCACATGCTCTTGGCTATCTGTCCAAGCTCACAGCCGATAGCGCGCGCAGCATCTTCACTGGTGAAGGTTGTCTGCTCGAAGTGCTCAACCTTCAACCCCAGGCCGTGGCCGTCCAGGACCTGCTGTACGTGCGCGGGCGTAAATGGCTGCGGCCGGCCGTCTTTGAGTGTCCCGTGTTCTGCGTCAGCGCTCATAGCTCAGCATGATAGCCGATATGCGGCGTAAGGCAAAGCTGTTGCGGCGCGCGGCGCCGGCGATTGACACTCCCGGGCCCAAAACGGGATAATTAAGTCCCATGAGAAAGTACATATTTGTTACCGGCGGCGTCTGTTCGAGCCTGGGCAAGGGCATCGCAGCGGCGTCGTTAGGCAGTCTCATGGAATGCCGCGGTCTGTCGGTCCGAATGGTGAAGATCGATCCGTACATCAACGTAGATGCCGGAACGATGAGCCCCTATCAGCACGGCGAGGTCTACGTTACCGACGACGGGGCGGAGACCGATCTGGATCTCGGTAACTACGCGCGCTACACGATGTCGCCGCTGAGCCGCGCAAATTCAATTACTACCGGGCAGATCTACCAGGAAGTGATTCAGCGCGAGCGCGAGGGCCGTTACCTGGGCCGAACGGTGCAGGTGATTCCGCACATCACCGACCGAATCAAGCAGCGTATCGCGATGGTAGGCGACCAGCCGGACGTCGATGTCACAATAGTCGAGATCGGCGGTACCGTAGGCGACATTGAATCGGTTCCGTTTCTGGAGGCGGCGCGCCAGATGGTGCACGAGCTCGGACATGAGAACGTGATTTTTGTCCATCTTACGCTGGTCCCCGATACTGCCGGCGGCGAGCTCAAGACCAAGCCGACGCAGCACTCGGTCAAGGAGATGCGTGAGATCGGCGTTCAGCCCGACATTCTGCTCTGCCGTGCTCCGGTAGCGCTCAACGAAGAGCTGCGGCGTAAGATCGCACTGTTTACCAACGTAGCGATGGACGCCGTTATCTCGGCTTACGACGTGCAGACAACCATCTACGAAATACCACTGGTTTTCCACGCGCAGCAGCTCGACGACATCGTGCTGCGCAAGCTCCAGATCGACGCCCCGCCGGCGGATCTGAGCGAGTGGGAGCACGTGGTTGAAGTGTTGCGCGATTCCAAGCGCATGGTAACCGTTGCGGTGGTCGGCAAGTATATCGACCTCAACGACTCGTACAAGTCAATCGATGAGGCGCTGTTCCACGGCGGGGTTGCCAACAGTGTTCGCGTGCAACTGCGCAAGATCGACTCTGAGAAACTGGAGAAGGCCGAAGACCTGGATGAAGTGTTCCAGGGTGTTGATGCTATTCTGGTTCCCGGCGGTTTTGGCAGCCGTGGAATCAACGGCATGGTTCGAACCGCCAACTACGCACGCACGCACGCTATACCCTATATGGGGATCTGTCTCGGCATGCAGGTGATGGTAATCGAGTACGCCCGCAATGTCCTCGGTTTTGAAGACGCGGACAGCACGGAGTTTGGCCCGGAGTCCGGCCACCCGGTTGTCAGCCTGCTCGAGGAGCAGGTCAATATCAAGAATTACGGTGGGACCATGCGCCTGGGTGCCAACGATTCGCGGCTGATGGCGGGTTCGGTCATTCGCAAACTCTACGGTAGCGAGACTATCCGCGAGCGCCATCGCCACCGTTACGAGTTCTCCAATCAGTATCGTGAGCAGTTGCACAACGCCGGCCTGCTGGTATCCGGGGTAACACCCGATGACTCGTTGGTGGAATCGGTCGAGTGGAACGGCCATCCGTGGGGTATAGGCGTACAGTTTCACCCCGAGTTCCAGTCCAAGCCGGTTGCTACTCATCCGCTGTTCGCCGGGCTGATTGCCGCCGCCTGCACGTCGCGCGGCGCACGCAGTGCCGAACGGCCGCAGCCGCAGGTGGCCGAATCAGCATTGCCGGCTGAAAGCTGATCATGCGCCTGCTGTGTACGGTGAGCCTGCTGCTGTTCTTCCTGGGCGCCTGCAGCCTCGACTATCGCCCGGCGCAGCTCGAAGATGACCGCGCCGAGACAGTACCCGAGACCGTGTTGATAGAAGCGCAACTGGTGATTGTACGCAGCGAGGCCCGGCGCTTCCGCGTCAGCGCGCAGCGGGTAGAGCACTATCCCGGGCAACAGCAGCAGGTCTTCAGCCGGTTTGCTTTTGAAGAGATAGACCGCGACGGCGCGGTATTGAGCTCAGGCTCGGCTGAGTCTGCGATCTACTTCACCGACAGTGACGATATTGAGATGTCAGGCAACATCGACTTCTACTCCTATCAACACCAGGCCGGCATCCATGCCGACTGGTTGCGCTGGAACGATGAACAGCGGCGGCTTTCGGGCAGCCCCGACGGACTGGTGCGCGTTGAGCGCGACGGCGGATCAACAATCAGCGGTGTGGGGTTTACTGCCGATATGCGCAGCAGCACCGTTGAGTTTGCCAAACAGGTGAGTGGGACGCTGGTGACGGATGAAGATTAGCAACGCGCTGGTCCTGGCGGTCATGCTGCTTGCGTGGACGGCAACGGCGGCGCGCCCGGCGGCGGCTTCGAGCTTCGAATTCTCTGGAGACTCCACCCGGATTGACTTTGCAGAGGGACGCGAGCGGACCCGGCTTTCGGGTAACGCGCGGGTCATTTCGGATGACACCGAGATCGAGGCCGACGAGATCGAAATCTACGGCGACGACTTCCGTTTTGCCGTTGCCAGCGGCAATGTTCGCGTCTTCGAGCGTGAACAGCAGATTGTGTTGACAGCTGACCGGCTGGTATACGACCGCCGCGAGCGCATCACACGCGCCGAAGGCAACGCCGTCATGGAAGACCAGCGCAATGAGACGGTGGTCAAGGGCGCGCTGCTGGAGAATCGCGGCCGTGACGATCTGACCATTGTACAGGTCGGCGTGCGCATCCTGGGCGACGACCTCACAACGCGCAGCGAGTTTGCCCGTTACCGTCGCGATCAGAACGTGCTCGAGCTGTCCGGACTTCCGGTGGTCTACTGGAAGGGTGACCAGTACCGCGCTGCCCGTATTGTTATCGATATCGACCGCGACGAGATCAGTCTTCAGGGCGAAGTACGCGGCACCATTACAACCGGGGAAGAAGGCAACGACGATGCAGCCCCTTGAGGCCAGCGGCGCAAGCACACTGCGCGTTCGCGATCTGCAGAAACGTTACGGGCGCAAGCTGGTTGTGAAAGGCGTCTCGTTTGAAATGCGGCAGGCGGAGGTGGTTGGTTTTCTGGGTCCCAACGGCGCGGGCAAGACTACCGTGTTCTACAGCATCGTAGGCTTCATCCGGCCCAACGCCGGTGAGATCCTGATCGATGACCAGGTGATCACCGGATGGCCTATGTACCGTCGCGCGCGCCTGGGCATCTCCTATCTGTCACAGGAGCCATCGGTGTTCCGTAAACTGACGGTGGCGGATAACCTGTGGGCGGTGCTCGAGCCGCGTGGCGATCTTAGCACCGCCGAGAAGCGCCAGCGGCAGGCGTATCTGCTCAACGAGCTCGGCATCGAGGCTGTTGCGCGGCAGAAAGCCTACACGCTCTCCGGCGGCGAACGCCGCCGGACCGAAATCGCGCGCGCACTGGCAATCGAACCCAAGTTTCTCTTGCTCGATGAGCCCTTTGCCGGCATTGACCCGATTGCGGTGCACGAGATCAAGAGCATAATCCAGACGCTGTCCGCCAATGGTATCGGCGTACTGCTGACCGATCACAACGTGCGCGACACGCTGGAGATAACCCACCGCTCGTACATCATCAAAGACGGTGAGATCGTAGTTGCCGGCAGCCGTGACGAGGTGATGGCCAACGAACTGGCGCGCAAGGTCTACCTCGGCGAGCGTTTCCATATCTAGATCTAGCGCCGCAGAGTGCCGCTCGGGCTCGCGGTCCGGGCTTGTGACGGTTCACGTTGACAAAGCACTACCCCTGCTACAATATATCTAGCACGGGGGAACCGATTGCAGTTTCAGAAACCTGCTCTGGTTCAAGAACAGCGTCTCAAGATGAATCCGCAGCTCTACCAGAGCATCCAGCTGATGGCGATGCCGCTGCAGGACCTGCGCTTGCGCATTCAGCAGGAGATCGAGGCCAATCCAGCGCTGGAAGTGATCGAAGATGCCCAGACGCTGTCGCTCGAGGAGGTCGAGAACAAGCCCGGCGAGGAATACGACTACTTTGAGAACACATCGGACCCCGGATTCACCAACAGCGGTGGCTACGATGACGAAGCCGGTGACGCCAAACGCCGCTTCATGGAAGGCGCGCTGTCGCGTCCCGAGTCGCTGCACGAGCATCTGCTGTGGCAGTTGCGCGTACAGCCGATTTCGCCGCAGAGCTTCGAAGTGGGCGAAGCCCTGATCAACAACCTCGATGCCAAC
This sequence comes from Spirochaetaceae bacterium, assembly GCA_007693325.1. Classification (GTDB taxonomy): domain Bacteria; phylum Spirochaetota; class Spirochaetia; order DSM-27196; family PWMO01; genus PWMO01. Next base: position 27,946 of record REDW01000066.1, on the reverse strand, counting down.
GGGTTTCACCGCGAGCCGCCGCAAGCTGTTGTGCCCGAGCAGCACCACGCTCTTGTCGAGCCGATGGTTGCGATGATTCAGCGCTTTGACCCGGTTGGAACCTGTGTTGGCGACTATCGCGAATCTCTGGTGGTGCAGGCCGAGCTTGCAGAAGAGATGCACCCTGCTGCCATTCCAATCATCAAGGACTATCTCCATCTGCTCGAGCGCGGCAAGTACGCCGAGATAGCCAGGAAGCTCAAGATCGATCAGCAGCAGGTCACCGAAGCGCTCGAGGCCATTCGGCGTCTGACGCCGTTTCCGGGGCGCGAGTTTTCGTCCGAAAACCCGACCTACGTGGTGCCCGATCTGATGGTCCGGCTGCGCGATGGGCAGTTTGTACTGATCATGAACGACGAGGAGATTCCGGTGCTTGGAATCAACCCGTTTTTCACCGAGATATCGGCTGACAGCCAATCCAGCCAGGAGAAGACGGTCAAGCGTTTTGTCAATCAGTCGGTCAAGGACGCGCGCTGGTTTATTCACAGCATTCATCAGCGCAACCAGACGCTGCTGAACGTGGCGCGGGCGATTGTGGAGTTTCAGCGCGATTTCTTTCTGCACGGACCGAAAGGGCTGGTTCCGCTGACGCTCAAGGACATCGCCGCCGAGGTAGGGGTTCACGAAGCCACCGTATCGCGGATTACCAGCAGTAAGTATATTCAGACCGAATGGGGTATCTTTGAACTGAAGTATTTCTTTTCGAATTCAATTTCCGGTGCCGGCTCTACGGGGTCGCGCTATTCAAAGGAGGCGGTCAAGCAGATAATCAAGGAGATCCTGGAGGAAGAGGGGCTCGCTGACAAGCACCTTTCCGATCAGCGAATCTCGGACCTCTTGAGTAAGCGGGGAATAGCTATTGCCCGGCGCACGGTGACCAAGTATCGCAAAGAGTTGGACATCAGCTCATCGTACGGGAGATAACAGACACAACGGAGGTGTGGTATGCATCTGGAGATCCAGGCGGTTCATTTCGATCTGAAGGACGAAACTCGGGATTTCATCGAAGAGAAACTGCAAAAGATTGAATTTGCCAGGGACATGATAGTCGATATCGAGTTTACACTGGTGCGCGATGCACGCGAGTTTGAGCTCGAAGTCAAGATCCACTTCCGCTGGGGTAAGTCGCACGTCATTAAATTGAGGACGTTCGAGCTGCACGAGGGGCTCGAGAAACTGATCGCCAAACTGGAAATGAAAGTCCGCAAGGAAAAGGAAAAGATAAAGGAGCATAAGGCCTGATTGATGAAGCACTTCACCGTTCTGGATCTGCTCGATCTCGATCTCAAGGAGCACGACGCTCTCGATCTTCAGTGTATCGGCGGGCGTCCCGGACTGACGCGCGAGATACGGGTCCCCGACATAAACCGGCCGGGCCTGGCCTTGACCGGATTTTTCGACAGTTTCGGGGATGACAGAATCCAGCTGTTCGGCCGCGGCGAGACCGCGTTCCTGCACAAGCTTGAACAGTCCGGTGAGACCGCTGCTCTGCAGGAGTATTTTGGCCACCAGATGCCGTGTGTGCTTTTCACCCACAATCTGGATCCCACAGCGCGTTTCTTCGAAATGGCCGAAGCAGCGCAGTGCCCGGTGTTGAAGACTCATCTGCCGAGCTCGGAGCTTTCAAGCCGGCTGATCCGCGCGCTGTCCAACGTGTTTGCCTCGGTTGAAACCATCCACGGGGTGCTGGCGGAAGTCTTTGGTATTGGTGTTCTGATTCTGGGTGACAGCGGCGTCGGCAAGAGTGAGACCGCGCTGGAGCTTGTCGAGCGCGGGCACCGTCTGGTGGCCGATGATGCGGTTGAGGTCCGCTGCATCGCCGGAAACATCCTGCTGGGGCAGGGTGCAAACAAGGCACTTGGTCATCATATGGAGATCCGCGGTCTCGGTATCATCAACATCACGCATCTGTTCGGCGTTGGAGCAATCCGTGAGAGCAAGCAGATTCAGCTGGTGGTGGGGTTGGAGTACTGGGATTCCAACAAGGAATACGATCGAATCGGTGCCGAAGAACGCCACAAGGACATTCTCGGCGTCAAGGTTCCCGCGCTCGAAATACCGGTCAAGCCGGGGCGCAACATTCCGATTATCATCGAGACCGCTGCGCGCAACGAGCGGTTGAAGAAGATGGGCTACTACTCTGCGCGCGAGTTCAACCAGAGCGTCCTCAAGTGGCTCGAGAGCGAAAACGCGCGTAGCGCATACTTCCACACCAAGCACGAGGGGTAGCATGGTCGAACGAGATGTGACAGTCAAGAACCGCGCCGGCATACACGCCCGCCCGGCAGCGCTGATCGTGCAGACAGCGGGCAAGTTCGACTCGCAGATCCTGTTCAGCAAGGATGGTGAAGAGATCAATGCCAAGTCGATCATGGGTATCATAACGCTCGGGGCGGGCCACAACTCGGTGATAAGCATCCGCGCGGAGGGCTCCGATGAGCAGGAAGCAGTCGATGCACTCTCATCGCTGTTCGATAAGCGCTTTGAGGAGGAATGATTCGCGGGGGCTGCTGTTCACGCTTCGGCTGCTTGTGCTGCTGACCGCGCTTTCCCCGCCGGCAGCCGCCCAGTACGCCGAAGTAGAGACCCGGATCGGGCCGCGTTCGATCTCGGTAGCGGTTGAGCTCGACTACGTTGGAGAACGCGTGCTCCAGGCGCTGGCGGACGGCATGCGCTCCGAGATCACCTTCACTATCCGTCTCTATCGCTCGCTCGGCGGGCCGGCGCGGCTGCTCGGTGACCGCCTCGTTGCCGAGTACCACCCGAGTTTCATCGCGTATCGTGATCCGTTCACGCGCGAATACGTTATCGAGTCGGCCGTTGGAACGCAGCGGCGCATAGAGTCCGCCGAGAGTTTCCTGCAGGAGTTCTATTCGCTGGCCGCATTTCCTGTTCCCACCAATACGATTGCAGACCTTGATCGCCACTACCTGCTGTGCCAGGTGCAGCTGCGCCCGGTGCGTCTGGTGCCGGCTCTGGATTTTCTGGGGGCGGTGCGCACCGGGGACACGGTGGTCACACCGTGGCAGCGGGTTGAGCTGCACGCGTTTGGAGGCCGCACGTGAAGGCGCGGTTTTCGCAAACCGCCTCGGCGCCCGGCCTGATCAGCGTTGTGCTGCTCTACCTGTTTCTGATCGTACTGGTACTGGTGTTTGCCGGTCAGCTGTTGTCCGATCTGACCGTTGCCGGGTCGCCCACCGGCCGGCTGATCATGGTGCTGGCGGTTTCGTTTCCGCTGTTTCTGCTGGTAACCATAACGATCCACCTGATAAAGCTGATCAATGACCGCCGCCGCGGCCGACCGGGAGCTTCGCTGCGGCTGCGTATCCTGGGGTTCTTCTTCTTTGTGGTGGTGCTGGCGTCGGCGCCGCAGGGCGTCCTGGCGCTCAATTTCATCAACAGCGTGATGAGCTCGCTGTTTGCAGTCCCAACCGGCGAAGCACTGCGCGGTGGTCTCGACATCGCGTTGCACTATTACGACGAGCAGGTGGAGAAGCTCGAAAATTTTGTCTCGGGTTCTGCCTTCCGCAGCGTGCTGGCCGATGTTCCCGCTAATCCCCGCCGCGCGTGGGATACTATTCGCCTGGTGCGGCCGGAGATCGACGGGTTCCAGGTTTTTGATCAGAATCTGAATGAACGCTACGCCGCCGGCGACGAGCGCACCTGGCTGCGTTCAACCCAGGTGCGTGGCGGGCGCGAGGGCCATGTAATGCGCGACAGTGTAGATCAGGACACCTTTCTGCGCGTGCGCGTCAATCATCCCGACGGCGACCTGACCGTAGTGCTGACGGTAATGCTGCCCGAAGGGTTTGATCGGCGCGCGCAGAACCTGACCAGTGCGTTGGAGACCTTTGCCCAGGTCGATCAGCTGCGCGGCGCCTTTCTGCAGGCGATTGCGCTCTTCTTTGGCCTGTTCAGCTTTCCGCTCTTTCTGCTGGCTATCCTGGTAAGTGTACTGCTGAGCGAGGAGATCACACGTCCGATTATCAACCTGGAGGAGGCAACGCGGCGCGTGGCCGAGGGTGACTACTCGTTTCGCATCCTTACGCGTTCTAACGACGACCTGGGGCTGCTGGTCCGTTCGTTCAACTCTATGGTTACCGAACTCGAGCGCTCACGAAGGAAGATTCTGCAGACCGAGAAGGTGGCTGCGTGGCAGGAGATCGCACAGCGGCTGGCGCACGAGATCAAGAACCCGTTGACACCAATCAAGCTCTCGGCGCAGCGTGTATTGAAAAAGTATCGCAGCGGCGCCGAAGACTTTGAGCCGGTCTTTGAGGCGGCAATCCAGTCTATCATCACCGAGGTAGACGGTCTCAACACATTGTTGAGCGAGTTCCGCAACTTTTCGCGACTGCCTGACCCGGTTCCGGAGACGGTGCAGTTGAAGGCGCTGGTGGCGGAGGTGGTTTCGACCTACTCAACCTGGCCCGAACTGGTGATCCACAGTGCGCATCTGGATGAGTCGATTACGCTGCATGTCGACTACGGCCAGATCAAGCAGGTGCTGGCAAACCTCTTTACCAACGCCACCGAGGCGATGAACGGCGCCGGCGAGATCTTTGTACGTGCCGACCTTGTCAAGAAGGGCAACAGCCTGTACTGTAGAATCCAGGTTCAGGATACCGGCCCGGGGATTGACGGTGATTTCCATGAAAAGGTGTTCAATCCCTACTTCACCACCAAGAAGCAGGGAACCGGCCTGGGGCTTTCGATCGTGGAGCGAATCGTATTCGACCATCGCGGACAGATCTGGTTCGAGACACAGCCGGGCACCGGCACCACCTTCTTCATCGACCTCCCGGCAGACGGCAAAGCATGAGCAGAATTCTGGTTATTGACGATGAACAGGGCATCCGCGAGGTTCTCAGCGGTATTCTCGAAGATGAGGGCTACCAGATCTTCAGCGCCGAGGACGGTATCGAAGGGCTCAGGCTGCTGAAGACTGAACCGATAGACGTTGTGCTGTTGGACGTCTGGTTGCCCAACATGGGCGGCATCGACGTTCTCAAGCAGATCAAGGCAACCTATCCCGAGACGCAGGTGATCATCATCTCCGGCCACGGCAACATCGACCTGGCGGTCAAGGCGGTCAAGCTGGGAGCCTTCGATTTCATGGAGAAGCCGCTCAGTCTCGAACGCGTGGTGACCCTGGTGCGCAACGCACTGGAGATGGAGCAGCTGAAGAAAGAGAACCGACGGCTGCGCAGCACGATCCTCGATGACGATGAGATTCTCGGAGAATCCGAGGGTATGCGCCGTGTGCGCGGCATCATTCAGCAGAGCGCCGCCAGCGAATCACGGATTCTGATCAGCGGTGAGAACGGTACCGGCAAAGAGCTGGTTGCGCGCGAGATCCACCGGCGCAGCCGGCGCGCCGGCGAACCGTTTGTGGAGGTGAACTGCGCCGCTATTCCGGATACCCTGATAGAGAGTGAGCTCTTTGGGCACGAAAAAGGCGCCTTCACCAGCGCGGTTGGACGCCGCCGCGGCAAATTCGAAATGGCCGACCGCGGAACGCTTTTTCTGGATGAAGTTGCCGACATGTCGCTCGCGGCACAGGCCAAGGTGCTGCGCGCAATTCAGGAGATGAAGTTTGAGCGCGTCGGCGGCGAGCAGTCGTTGAGCGTTGACGTGCGCCTGATAGCGGCAACCAACAAGGATATTCAACACGAGATCGCCGAAGGTCGGTTTCGCGAAGACCTGTTCTTTCGTCTCAACGTCATCCCGATTCACGTGCCGCCGCTGCGTGAACGCAGTGGGGATCTTCCGATTCTGGTCGATTTCTTCATGAAAAAGTTTCGCCCGTCTCCCGAAGCCGCGCTGAAAACGGTGGATGCCGAAGCGATGCAACTGCTGCAGGAATACGATTGGCCGGGCAACGTAAGAGAATTGAAAAATTTCATCGAACGGGTTAATATAATGACCGACGAAGAAGTCTTGACCGCCGAGCTGATCCGGTTCTTCCTCGGCGAGCCGACGCCGCGGCGCCGCGTGGACGACATGCACGAGTACGGCGGGATGGGGCTGAACGAGGCCAGGGATTCGTTCGAAAAGCGCTATATTATGCAGAAGCTGCAGGAGCACGGCAATAACATCTCTCGCACCGCAGAGGCCTTGGGGGTGTATCCCAGTAACCTGCACGGCAAGATTCGCAAGTTCGGGATAAAGATCGAAAAATGAAGTCGATCACACGCAGGCAGCGCGAGATTCTCGATTACATCAAGGGCTACATCGTAGCGCACAAATTTCCGCCAACCTTCCGCGAGATTTCCGGCAACTTCGCGATTTCGGTCAAGGGAGCCTACGACCACATCAAGGCACTCGAGCGCAAAGGCTTCATCCGGCTCAACACGCATCGGTCGCGCACGATCGAGGTTCTCGAGGATCTGGAAGACGACAAGACAGCCACTGCCGAGGTGCCGATTCTCGGCAACGTTGCCGCCGGTCGACCGCTGTTTGCCGAAGAGAACCGCGACGGCATCATCCGCCTGCCGCGCGAGTACATCCGCGGCGGCAAGAACTTTGCACTGAACGTTCGCGGAGACAGCATGCGCGACGCCGGCATTCACGACGGTGACATCGCGGTCTTCGTACACCAGAACGTCGCCGATAACGGTGACATAGTGGTGGCAGTGGTGGATGAGGCGGTGACGCTCAAGCGCTTCTTCAAGGAGAAGAATCGCGTCAAGCTGCAGGCCGAGAACCCGGAATTTCCGCCGATCTACACCCAGGATGTGCGGATTCTCGGTAAACTCACGCACCTGATCCGCAGTTATGCCTGAGGCGCACGTCCACCTGCTGCTCGGCCCCGAAGAGGGCGAGAAGAGCGCCTACATCGCGCGTATTGTCGAGATCGCGCAGAAGCGCAGCGGCGACAAACCCGAGGTTCACACCTTCTACAGTTCCGAGTGCTCAATGCGCGATGTAGTGGCGGTGTTGCGCAACGGCTCGCTGTTTCACGCGCACGTGATTGCCATTGTCCACGCCGCGGATGAAATCAAGAAGAAGGATGACAGCGAGGCGCTGACCGACTACATCAAGCGGCCCTCTGCCGATGCAACGCTGATCCTGACCGCCGGCGCTCCGCGTATCGACGCGGCGTGGGCCAGGGCGGTTGCCTCGGATTCACGCAAGATCTTCTGGGAGATGTTCGAGAATCAGAAGCAGGGCTGGGTTGCCAACTACTTCCGCAAGCGCAACGTGGCGATCGATGCCGATGCTATCGAGCTGTTTCTCGATATGGTGGAGAACAACACGCAGGAGTTGCGCATTGCTGCCGATCGGCTGTGCGGATTTGTCGGCAAAGGCGGCACGGTCAGCAGCGCTGAAATTGAAGAGTTTCTGTACCACAGCAAGGAAGAGAACGTTTTTTCGCTGTTTGATGAGGTGTGCGCTGGCTCGCTCGAGTCTGCGCTGGAAATCCTGCAGATGCTGTTGCTCTCCAGTGACCAGACGCCGGGTGGAATTCTGGCCTCGCTGGTATGGCAGTTTCGCCGTCTGCTGGCGGTTCGCGTCTTGCTGGACGATCACTACGACAGCGCCGAGGCGTTTGGCAAGCTGGGGATCCGCAGTAAACGCAATCAGCATACCTACAGCGCGGGAATCAAGCGCTACAAGCGTCAGGCGCTCGAAAACATCGTGATGCGCGCGGTTGAGTACGAGGCGCTGTTCCGCTCGGCGGCCGCAGGCCAGCAGCGCGGACTACTGCAGCAATTCATTTACAGTACGATTGTACGTAGCGGTGCAGAACACCTGCCGCACAGCGTGATCTACGGATCCTGATCGGGTTCGGCTGCCGCTTCAGCTACCGCAAGATCGGTGTCCTGCGGCTGATCGAGCTGCAGCGAGGGTCGGCGGCGCAGCAGCTCGTGGATTGCCTCGGCGAGCTCCACCTTGATGCCGCACGTTTTGGCGATCACGTCGACCGGGGTTTCGGCCAGAGTCTCAAGCGAGCCAAACGCCTGCAGAATGCGGCGGCTGCGCGTCGGCCCGATGCCGGTGACCTGCTGCAGCATCGATAACGACAGATCCTTCGACTGGAGTCCGGCGCGAAACGTAGTGGCAAAGCGGTGCGCCTCGTCGCGCACGTATTGCAGCAGGCGCAGCGGAGCTGAGCCCTCGGGCAGCGTCAGGGCCTGCGGTTCCCCCGGGACAAAGATCTCTTCGAGTCGCTTGGCCAGTCCTACCATGGGCAGTGTATCGAGGCCGAGTCCCTCGAGCACTTCGTGCGCCGCGCTGAGCTGACCCTTACCTCCGTCGATCAGGATCAAATCGGGGCGCGGCAGCTTCTCATTGAGCACGCGCTGGTAACGCCGGGCTATGACCTCGCGCATCGCCTCGTAGTCATCGATTGCACCGTTGAGACTGCGGATATGGTAGCGGCGGTAGTGAGCGCGGTCGGGCACACCGTTGCTGAAGGATACCATTGACGCCACCGTGTAGCGCCCGCCGAGGTGCGCGATGTCGAAACCTTCGATGCGCAACGGCGCTGCGTCAAGCTGCAGTACTGCGGCAAGCTCACGCAGCGCCGGCAGGTTGCCGGTTTCGCGCTTGCGCCGCTCGAGATCCTGCAGCGCGTTCTCGCGCGCCATCGCCAGAACGCTGGCGTGGCGGCCGGCGTGGGGAACTTCGATCTCCACCTCTGCGGAGTGCTCCTGGCGGAAAAAGCGCGCCAGCCGGTCACTGGGAACGGCCAGCGGCAGGTAGAGGGTCGACGGCGTGCTCTTCCTGCTGTCGTAGTAGCGCACGATGAACTGCTCGAGGTCCTCGACCTCAGAGGCAAACACCGAGGTGCGGAACATGTCGCTGGCCAACAGCTTGCCGGCGCGCATCTGGAACACCGCAAAGCTGCACATGTCATCCTCAGCGGCGAAGGCGATGTAGTCACGGGTATCAGGGTCGAAGTCGACTACCTGCTGCTGGGCCTGCAAGGTGTCGATGGCGCGCAGCAGATCGCGGTAATCGGCTGCCTGCTCGAAGCGCAATTCACGCGAGGCCTGCTCCATCGAGCGCTCAAGCTTGGCGCGCAGCTGTGCGGTTTCTCCGTTCAGCAGTCGACGCACACCGTCGACGTGCTCGAGGTAGTCATCGCGGCTGATTCTGCCGGCGCACGGCGCCGAACAGCGGCCGATGTGATGGTAGAGGCAGGGGTGTTCACGCCGGCGCAACGGGCCGCGGCACTTGCGCAACGGGAAAAGCCGTTCGGCCAGCTCGAGGTAGCGCTCGATACTGTCGATGTGCGGAAAGGGCCCGAAATAATCCGACCCGTCCTGAACGATCGTGCGCGTGCGGAAGACACGCGGGAAGTCCTCGTTGGTGATGCGAATCACCGGATAGGTCTTGCCGTCCTTGAGGTTGATGTTGTAGCGTGGAGACCACTTCTTGATCAGGTTGTTTTCGAGCAACAGCGCTTCGTACTCATTGCGGGTCACCAGGTAGTCGATACCGGCAACGCGCTGCATCAGCACAACCGTCTTGGGATCTTTGCGCCCGGAGAAGTAGGATTTCACGCGTGACTTGAGGTTTTTCGCTTTACCAACGTATATAATGGTACCGTCGGCGTCCTTCATCAGGTAGACGCCGCAGCCAGTGGGGAGATTCTCGGTTGTTTCTCTGGGCGAAAAGGCCGGGGTTGTGCCGCGTTCCATACCTGCCGATAGATAGTGTACAGAAGAATGGAGAAAAAAGGAATATCCATTGTCACAGCGATGATCCTGCTCGGTCTTGGCGCTGCGTTCGGGTTTGAGGAACGCATCGAGCTCGGTTTTGATGACCGCTGGGTGGATATGCAACGCCTCGAGAACGTAATCGTACGCCCGGGGTTTCGCGGAGCGCACGATCTGCTGCTGGAGGACTTCCGGCAGCCGGCGCAGCCGCATACCGATCTGCTGCTCGACTTTGACGCGCTGCCGCTGCGCGACGCTGCCGAGCGCTATCACGTTGACGACTCTGAAGCTGAAATCAGCCACAGGATTCGACGCGTTGGGGATGCTGCGGGCGTGTTTCGCGGTGATGGCGGGTCTATCCTGCTCACACCACGGCGGGGCGCGGCGTTTGCTCCGGGTACGTTCTGGGACTCGCTGGAAATCGAGTTCTGGCTGCATCCGGCTGTTCTGGAGGACGGCGAGACTGTGTTGCGCTGGGATGGCGCGCGCCACGGTCCCAGCGGGGTTATTCCCCAGAGTTTCCGCGTCTTTGTGCGTAATCGACGCCTGGTATGGGAGTTTGTGAATCTGTTCATCCCGCCGGACGGAGCCGAAGAAACCATCACGGTCAGCGGGCACGGCGGGATCGTACCGCGCCGCTGGAGTCACCACCAGTTACGCTACGATGCGCGCTTCGGCCGCCTTGAGTACCGCCTGGACAACGTTGTGCACGCAGTCGAGCACGCAAGCTCTACCGGTGCTGAACGCGGCGACATCTACGCCGCGTTTGTCGGCGAGTCAGCAGTCGGACCGCTGCGAGTTGGAGCCGGCTATAACGGGTTTATCGACGAACTGCGATTCACTCACGCACCGCGGCTCGGCGAGCCGCAAGCCCCGTATCTGCCTTTGCCGCAGAACAGCGGCTACGCGCTCTCCAGTCCGCTTGCGCTCGGCAGCCGCGGCGGGCGCATCGTTTCGATTGACGCTACCTGGCGCGCGCCCGGCGACAGCGGGGTACAGTTCTTCTACCGCGTCGGCGATGAGCGCGCAACCGCCGAAGGGCTGGCCGGTGATTGGGTTGTTTTCGAGCCCGGTGAACCGTTGGTGGATGTTGCCGAAGGCCGCTTCGTGCAGTTGCGGCTGGAGTTGTTGCCCGATGCAACCGGACGTCACGTGCCGCGCGTTTCGGATATAGCAATCGATTACGAGCCGCACCCGCCACCGCCTCGGCCCGGCGGCCTGAGCGCCACCGCTGCCGACGGCGCAGTTGAACTGAGCTGGAACGAGATCCGTGGTTTTGAAATCGATGGTTATCTGGTTTTCTACGGTGAGAGTCCCGGCGCCTATTTTGGAGATCAGGCGAGCGCCGGAAGATCGCCGGTTGACGTGGGAAACCGTACCCGGGTTCGGCTGGAGGGGCTGACCAACGGACGGGCGTACTACTTTGCTGTGGCCGCTTACGGGCGATTTGGCCCACAGGATACAAGCGGTTTGTCCGCGGAGGTCTTCGCGCGTCCGCTGAGGGTGCAGCCATGACCAACAGCGACTTCTTCATGCGCGCCTATAACTCCTTTCGCGTTGGCGACTACAGCACCGCTGAACAGCATATCCGTACCTATCTGGAGCAGAACCCGGATTCGGATGAGGGCTACGTGCTGCTGGGCAACGTCTGTGCCCGCAGCCGGCGCTATAGCGAGGCGGCAGCCGCGTATCGAACCGCAATCGAGACCAACCCCGAGAACCGAGAAGCGCTCAATGATCTCGGGGTGGTGTGCCGTGTGCTCGGACGTAACGAAGAGTCGCTGGCGGCGTTCCGGGCTGCACTCAAACTGGCTCCCGACGATGCTACCGTTCATTACAATATCGGAAACGTTTACAAGCAGACCGGCGATCTACAGGGAGCCGAGAGCGCGTATCGCAACGCTGTAGCCCATGAGCCCGAGCTTTCAACGGCGTGGAACAACCTCGGAACGCTGCTGCAGTCGCAGGGGAAGCTCAGCGAAGCAATTGCGGTCTTCCGCGACGGCCTGGTCGCTGATCCTAACCATCCGGGGTTGCACTACAACCTCGGCCTTGCCTGCGAGCAGGCCGGCGAACTGGAAGACGCCATAGCCGAGTATCGCCTGGCGCTGCGCTCGAGGCCGGGGTGGGTCGACGCTCTCAACAACCTGGCGATCCTGTTGCAGAGGACCGGAGATCTCAGCGCAGCTGCCGCCAATCTGCACGAGCTGCTGAAGATCGATGGCTCGCACGCGGTAGCCAACAACAATCTTGGCACCATTCTGGCTCAGCTCGGACGCCCCGAGGAAGCGCGCCGGAAGTATCAAGCCGCGCTTGAATTCAATCCGGGCTACGAGCGGGCGCTGCGCAACCTGACCCAGCTGCTGCGGTCGCACCCACAGCTTCCCGGTGTGGCCGAAGAGCTATCCGCGCTGGTTGAATCGCACACCGATGACGTCGAATTGCGTTTTGCGCTGGCCGACGTCTGCATGCAGCTCGATCGGTTGGCAGAGGCCGAGACCGAACTGACCGAGATTCTCGGTTTCGATCCAGAGGATGTCGAGGCGCTGCGTATGCTCGGCGCGATCTACTTTCGGCAGGGCAGGCGCGATTCGGCAGACGAGTGCTTCCAGCACATCGAGGAACTCAGTCCCGGCAGCGATCAGTTTCGCCTTGACGTGGCGCGACTGCATTACCAGGCCGGTGAGTACGAAGAGGCTGTCGCCCAGGCGGAGACCTACCTGCGCGAGCACGAGCACGACCGTGACGCCACGCTGCTGAGAGCCGAAGCGCTGATTGAACTGGGGCGCTTCGGACAGGCTCTTGAGGCGCTGCAGGACGCACGCGAACATCTCCCCGAAGACGGCCGGGTAATTGCGCTGATGGCGCGCGCCCAGAGTGACCTCGGCAATACCGCCGAAGCGCTCAAGACAGCCGATGAGCTTATCAGCCTGCAGGGAAATCGCGGCAGCGACGATGACCTGAGCGCGCTCAACCAGAGTCTGGAGATCTACGAGAAGGCGGTTGGAGCGCTCGAGAGTGATGTCTGGCAGCAGAACCTGAACCGGCTATCTGACCTGATCGAGCAGGTATCACGCGACGCCGAGGCTCGTGACAGCGAATCGCTGGAAGTCGACCAGACCGCTGAGCTGGAAACGGATTCCATCCCGTTTCTGGGATCCTGGGGCCAGGAGTTTTTTGCCGACGAGGAAGAGGAACCGCTGCGGCTGCGCGATCTGAAGGTTGAAAACGAACCCGACGAGCGCTCCACCGGCGCCGCCGAGTCGGCTAAGTCGCTGTTGGAGCTGAGTGAAGCAGAATCTCAGGGATTTCGGCATCTGGTGGAGCGCGATGAGGAAGAGGTCCATCACCGGATCATACGCAGGACTACCGAGGAGGTGGTTGAGCCACCAGCGGAGCCGTCTCCTTCCGCAACTGCGGCGCATCAGCCGCAAGCTCAGCCGCAGCCGTTTGCGCAGGCCGGCGCCTGGGCCCCGGGGGCATCCGGGGGTCCCGGCGCTTCCTCTGCGCAGCCGCCGTCGGGAGCAATCGAGCCCGAGACACCGCGCTACCCGCACTACGATGCCCCCTTTTCCGGGCTGCCTCCCCAGCCCGAGCCACAGTCCGAGCCCCAGTCCGAGGTGCCTCAATACGAGCACGAAGAGAGCGTCGACTACAGCGATGTCAGCTATAGCGCTCCGCTCGAGCAGCAGCCGCAAGCCGAGCCGCCGGTCGGTGCGCCGCAATCGGAACCCGAACCCGAACCCGAGCCGGTTGCCGATCAGCCCGATCGTCAATCGGATCTCGACGATCTGCTGGGAGCCTTCGAAGCGCTGCGCGGCGCTGCAGGCGAGACCCACCAGACCGCTGATGATTCTGACAATGTCAACGCTGCCGCGCACGAGGCCACCGAGGCGGAGCCGCACGCGGCTGCGCCGCGACGTCGGCTCACCGACCGGGCCGAAGACACCGCTGACGAGAAGCCGCCGGGATCGGATCCTGACAAGCGCGTCAAGCTGATCGATTATCTGCTGAGGCTTGCCGAGAGCCTGCCACCGGACAAGCGCGCCGAGTTCCTGCAGAGCGATATGCGGATGAGGATGGAATCGCTGCGCATGCGCCTGCTGGGAAAGCCCGGGCTCAAGCGCGATCTCGAGCGCTACGCTCCGCGCAGCCACGCCGGGGCCGGCTTGCACCTCACTCCCAAACGCGTGTCCGAGGCAATGAAGTTTGTCCAGGCGATGTCCGGTTATCTGCCGGATCGGTCTCTGAGCGGGGCGCTCGGGCAACGCCTGTCGCAGATCGTCACCAGGCTCGAAGAGTTACGCGGGACGGGGAAGTAGGCGATTATGAACGCATCGCAGGATCTACAGCGCGTACAGACCTATATTGCCAGAATGCCGGCACTGCCGGTGACCGTTACCAAGGTGATCGAGATATGCAATCGTCCGGGGACCTCGCCGATAGACCTAAATCGAGTCATCAGCGTTGATCCGGTTCTGATGGCGCGCGTGATGAAACTGATCAATTCGGCCTACTACGGCCTGGGAGCCAAGGTTACCTCACTGTCGCGCGCAATCATCATGCTCGGGATCAATACCGTCAAGAACCTGGCACTCAGCACAGCGGTGGTTGGCGCTATCGGAAAGGGCGAAGCATCCTCGGCGCTGAACATGCAGGGGTTCTGGCGCCACAGTCTGGGGGTCGGGGTGACCGCCAAGTTGATTGCCAAACGTCGCGCGGTGGATCCACGTCTGATAGAGGAGTACTTCATCGCCGGGCTGCTGCACGATATCGGCAAGATTCCAATCAACAACGTGCTCAAGGATCGATACGTCACGGTATTCAGCCGCGCGGACCGTGAGCACATCGGACTTGCCGAGGCAGAGCAGCGCGAGCTCGGTTTCTCGCACGCCGACGTGGGCCGTCTGATCGGTGAGACCTGGAATATCGGCTCGGCGGCGATCGATTCTATCGGGTTTCACCACGCGGTGGCAAACTACGCCGAGGAGCATCGCGACCTGGTGCTGACGGTGCACATCGCCAACTACTTCATGAACATCGCCGAAGTCGGATTTGCCGGAGACCGCTTCCCGGCCAGACCCGAAGAAGCGAGCTACAACGCGCTCGGGATTGACCTCGGATTGCTCGATGATATCGAGGCCGAGGTGGATGCCGAAATCGCCAAGGCCGAGGTCTTCCTCAAGGTTGTCGAGTGACGGAGCGCTGACGTGAAGATACGGTTCTGGGGGGCACGAGGTTCTATCCCAACACCGGGGCAGAGCACGGTCTACTACGGCGGCAACACCGCCTGCATCGAAATTTGCTACGGCAGCAACCGCCGCATCATTGTTGACGCCGGTACCGGTATCAAGCCGCTCGGTGACACTATTGCGCGCAACGAGCTAGGCGCCGGCCCGGTCAAGGCGCGCATCTTTCTGTCGCACACCCACTGGGACCACATCATGGGTTTCCCGTTCTTCACACCGATTTTCATACCGGGTACCGAGCTGGACATCTACAGCCCGGTGACCTACGAAGACGAAAGCATCGAGAGCGTGTTCGGCTTTCAGCTGAGCTACCGCTACTTTCCAATTCGTCAGAGCGAACTGGCGGCCCGTCTCGTCTATCACGAGCTGAAGGAAGAGACCATTGAGCTCGAAGACGGTATGCGCGTGACTACCAAGTTTCTCAACCACCCTGTCCTGTGCCTCGGCTACCGCTTTGAGTTTGACGGAAAGGTTTTCTGCACCTGCTACGATACCGAGCCGTTCCGCAACGTTTTTCCCGAAGACCCAGCAGATCCCGACTACGACGAGTTTGCCGCCGAGGAGGGCAAGGCGGCGGCGCGGGAGGAGAACCGCAAGATTCTGCGTTTTCACCACGGCGCCGATGCAGTGGTCTACGACACCCAGTACACCGAGCAGGAGTATCTCAAATCCAGAATCGGCTGGGGCCACACCAGCTACGAGTACGCGATCAAGGCGTGTCACAACACCGCTGTCAAACGGCTCTACTTCTTCCATCACGATCCGGCGCGCTCGGATGACGAACTCGGTGCATTGATCGAGGGCTACCGTAACGCGATTGCCGGCAAGAGTATGCTGCAGATCGATGCCGCACGCGAGGGACTGGAGATAGAGCTGTAGCGGCCTCAGCGCTCGCGGACCAGGTCAAACCAGTTGGCCAGCACTCCCTGGCGGAAGTGCAGCTGGGCAAAACCGTACTCCCACACTTCCAGGCCGCGTACCGAGACGTCGATGGTAATCGGATCGGGGAAGATCGCCAGCACTTCCTCCTTGGTCATGCCGACGCGCAGAAGCGATAGATCGACCGTGCGCACAAACGGCTCGGGCGGCTCCTCGAACTGCGCTGACTGCGCGGCGCGGTAGGGAAAGCCGCTGTCGGGTGCGCTGTGGCGTTCCGGCGTCGGCTCGGTAGCGCAGCCGCTCAGCGCAAGCAGCACAGCCAGCAGTGATGGCAGCCAGTATCGATCCATGCTACACAGTGTAGCACACGGCGGCCAAATTCGCGTAACCGAGGACTGGATTTCCCGCACCAATATCGCTATACTATGGCTGTTTCTCGGGGGATTAGCTCAGTTGGTAGAGCGATTGGTTCGCAATCAATAGGTCAGGGGTTCAACTCCCCTATCCTCCATTCCGCTATAGCACCATCCGCAGGAGCATTAAACAATGAGCGCTGATGACATCCTCAAGAGCCTTCACCCGTTGGAAGTGAGGGTGCTGCTGCGCTACGGCAGCAATGACATCTTTGATACACATCGCATTCAGGAGGACGTCGGGCTCAACCTTGGGCAGTGCAACCAGGCGGTCAGTTGGCTGGCTGCCAAGGAACTGATTTCCGAACACGAGCGGGTTCACCGCACGGTCTACGAAATCACCGAGCTTGGCGAACGACTGGCTGCTGACGGTACGCCGGAAGAACAGATTCTGGCGCACGTGAGCGATCACGGTCCGGCGCCGCTGCCGCAGATCGCTTCCGCGCTCGGGCTCGAGAATCGCGATGTCGGCTCGGCATTTGGGGCGCTCTCCAGGGAAGGCGTGCTGCAGATGAACGGCGAGAAACAGGTTTCGGTAGCCGCGGGCACGCCCAGTGAACGTATGCAGCAGGTGCGGGCGTTGCTCGAGCGCGCACGCGGCGGTAAGGAGATTGCCGCTGATCGCCTGTCGGCAACCGAGCAGGAGGCGATGGCCGGTATCAGCAAGAAACGCGGCAGCGCCGGTGCGCCGTTTCGCGTTATAGAGCGCGATGAGGTTACCTACCGCATTACCGCCTCCGGGCTTGAAGTGCAGGAACGCCTTCAGGCTGCCGGCATCACCGGTCAGGAAATCGGTGCGCTGACGCCGCAGATGCTCAAAGACGGCAGCTGGCGCGGCGCGAGTTTCCGCGCCTACAATATCCAGGTGCCGCCCACGCGCATGGTACCCGGCCATCGCAATCCCTACTGCGAGTATCTTGATCGGGTCAAGGACAAGCTCGTCTCGCTCGGGTTCCAGGAGTTTGACGGCCCGATTGTGGAGACCGAATTCTGGAATTCCGATGCGCTGTTCATGCCGCAGTTCCACTCGGCACGCGATATACACGATGTCTACTACGTCAAGGACCCGACACACGCCAAGGCTATTCAGGAACCGTACCTGAGTCAGGTTGCCGCCGCGCACGAGAACGGCTGGAAGACCGGCAGCGCGGGTTGGGGGTATCGCTTCGATCGCGATTTTACGCGGCGCCTGATTCTACGCAGCCAGGGAACGGTGATGTCCGCCAAAACGCTGCCGCAGGCCGCTATTCCCGGCAAGTACTTCGGCACGCTGCGCTGTTTTCGCTACGATCAGGTTGACGCTACCCATCTCTCGGATTTCTATCAAACCGAGGGAATCGTTCTCGGTGAGTCGGTCAATCTGCGGACCCTGCTGGGCTTCCTGCAGATGTTTGCCGAGGAGCTCGCCGGTGCCACCGAAGTCAAGTACGTACCGGGTTACTTCCCGTTCACCGAACCATCGGTAGAGGTGCACATCAAGCACCCGGTGCTCGGCTGGTTTGAACTGGGCGGTTCGGGCATTTTCCGGCCGGAAGTTACCGAGCCGCTGGGCATCAAAGTTCCCGTGCTGGCGTGGGGCCTGGGGATCGACCGCATGGCTCTGATGAACCTCGGACTCGACGACCTGCGCGAGCTGTTCTCAACCAATATCGAAAACGTGCGTCTGCGACGGGGGAAATAAGCGATGCCCAAGATAGAGCTGTCACAGCAAGCGTTCTTCAAGTATCTCGGCACAACGATGCAGGACAGCGAGCTTGAACCGCTGTTGACGGTGGCAAAGGCGGAGCTCGATGAACCCGCCAATGCCGAAGGCATCGTCAAGATTGAGCTCAACGACACCAACCGTCCCGATCTCTGGTCCACCGCAGGCCTGGCACGGCAGCTGCGCGTCTATCGCGAGGCCACCGTTGCATCCTACGATTTCTTTTCACAGCCGCAGCAAAACGCTGATACCGCGGAACGACGCGTTGTGGTTGACCCCGGGCTGGCAGATATCCGGCCGTTCATCGCAGCGTTTGCCGTTGAGGGTGCGCCGATTGACGAGCCGCTGCTGAACGACCTGATCCAGACACAGGAGAAGCTGTGCTGGAACTACGGACGCAAGCGCGCGTCAATTGCCATGGGGGTCTATCGCAGCGATCTGATAACCTACCCGGTGCGCTACCGCGCGGTTGACCCCGATGCAACCGAGTTTGTGCCGTTGGGCGCCGGCAGCAGGATGTCGATGAGACGCATGCTCAGCGAACACCAGAAGGGGCAGGAGTTCGGCTCCATCGTGGCACACTTTGACCGTTTCCCGCTGCTCACCGATGATAACGGAGACGTCCTGAGTTTCCCGCCAATTATCAACAGCGACCGCATCGGCGCGGTGGAAGAGGGAGACGCCAGGCTCTTTATCGAGATGACCGGCACCGACATGCCGTCGCTGCTGACCGCCTGCTCAATTGTCGCCTGCGATCTGGCCGACGCCGGCTACACTATTCTCCCGGTCACCATCGAGTACCCCTACGATACTCCGGTAGGGCGCGCTCCCGCCACCCCGTTCTATTTCCAGCAAAGCAGCTCGACCACGGTGGATTACGTGGAGCGGCTGCTCGGCCGTTCTATCGGGGCAGAAGAGTTGATCGAAGGCTTGCGCCGGATGGGTATCAGCGCCGATCATGCCGAGGGCACAGTGACGGTCAGGCCACCGCAGTACCGCAATGATTTCCTGCACGCCGTTGACATCGTTGAGGACGCTATGATCGGTCTGGGTATGGAGAGCTTTGAGCCGCAAGTGCCGTCGGATTTCACCGTTGGCCGGCTGCTGCCGAGCGAATTGTACGCCCGCCGGGTCAAGAATCAGCTGGTTGGTCTGGGCTACCAGGAGATGATCTTCAACTACCTCGGGTCTCAACGCGATTTCATCGAGCGCATGTACCCTGAGCAGGAATGGCCGCAGGTCATTCTCGAACACGTGCAGATCGAAAACCCGATGTCGGAGAACTTCGAATTCGTGCGGCGCTCGATCCTGCCGCAGCTGCTGACCGCCGAGAGCGTCTCGGCAAACGCGGTTTATCCGCACTACATCTACGAAGTCGGCAAGATCGTACAGCGCGATCCCGAAGACAACTACGGGTCGCTGACGCGAAACGGCGTCGGTATGCTGTGCGCCGATATCGACGCCGGGTTTTCGCTGATCAGCTCGCACGTGTCGGTGCTGTTCTATTACCTGGGCAAGCAGTACACGCTGCGCGAGGTTGCCGACTCCCGCTTCATTGGCGGGCGAGTTGCCGAGATCGTGATTGGCGCAACAGCGGTTGGCCGCTTCGGTGAGATCCATCCCGAAGTGCTGGAGAAAGCCGGGATTCAAATGCCGTGCGCGGCGTGCGAGATTGATCTCGACAGCGTAATGGAGCTATAGTGATACTGTAAGGCCATGGGCGCAGAGCAGGAGAAGCTTCCAGCGATTCTGGTCCCCTATTGCGGGCCCGAGTCCGACCCCGAGATCGAGGACATATTTGTTTACATGCGTCCGGAGACCAACGGTGTGCTGGGCGAGAGTACCATCCTGAAGGTGATCGAGCGCTGCCCCGAGTACCGTGTAGACATACAGCTGGTCTACCTGGCCAACATCCCCGGCGAGTTCATATTATCGCGCCACATCATTGAACGCCACTACGCCGCCAAGCTGCACTTTGCCGTTCTGGGCAAATCCGCCTGTACTCCGGGCATGCGCCGTGAATTCGAAACGCAGTTTGGTGAGCCGTTTGACGATGCTTCAATTGTAGGCTCTTTTGAAGCGCTGCGGCTGCTGCAGATGGGACCCGAGGAGCTGTTCAACACCTGGGTTGATATCGGCGACATGCTGTTTACCAGCGGGCAGACCATCAAGAAGATCCGCGGCTACTACGTGATCAACTACGATCTTCCGGCCCTGCTGCACAAGAATAATCGCAGTACCGACATTGCGGTGATGATCTTTCGAACGCGTACCGGCTACGGGCGCTTTGCCGATCTGGTGGAGCGGATGCGCCAGGGGCTGATCGCCGAAGGCCTGATACGGCCGCACTATCATAGCGGCCGCGCATTCCACTACTCGAAGAGCCCCTTCGAGCAGATTCTCGACGGTATGGGCTATCTCTACGCCCGCGGCGCCGCGCAGGTGCCGCTCGAGCAGGTCTCGTTCTGCAGCTATTTGCTGGCGCGCGGCATCGCCATGCAGACAGTCCGGGCGGCGGTGCGCAACCCGGTAGCGCTGTTCGGTCTGGAAGATGGATCGGTGATCGAACAGAATCTGATGAACTATACGTTCCACGATTCATACGCGGTTGCCTGCGACAAGTTCCTGTCAATGGTTTCCCAGTACCTGACCGACCGCTGATCCCATGCCCCGTATCAGCGCAATAGCCATCGTACGGCCGGTGGTGATATGATGCGCGCGATGAAACAGAATGGCAGTATCGCCAGCCGTGAGCCACCCAGCCAGAATCAGCTGCTCGAGTTTCTCGAGTCTGTCACCCCGTTTCGTTTTCTGCAGCAGCGCGAGAAGATCGCGCTGATTCCGGAGCTTGAACGTGTTGAATACGCGGCCGGTGACACCATCATCGAACAGGGCGATGACCGCGATCAGCGGGTCTATCTGATCTTCCAGGGATCGGTTGAAGTTGTTGATCCGCGTCGCGGCGCTGCCGCACGGCAGCTCACCGTAGAGGAGCGCCACTACTTTGGAGAATGGGAGCCGTTGTTCGAAGAGCCGCGCGTCTTTGCGGTTCGAGCGCTGCAGGATACTGTCTGCTACGCGCTCTCCGGTCAGCGGCTGCTGCGGTTGGTCGATGTTTCACGGGCGTTCGCGCAGGCGCTCGGCAATATTCTGCGAGATCGACAGGGTATCTTCGCGGCCTTCGATCATTTCACCGTTGAGCTGGTTCGTTCAGCAAATCGCGGCTACGTGCCGATGGTTCCCATGACCCGGCTTTACCAGGCGCTGCAGCCCGCGCTGCATCCGCTTGCGTCCAGCGAGGCGATAGACTTCTCCGCGCTGGAATACGCCATCCGGCGCTTACCCTCCAACGTCACGCGCGTGTTTGCCTTTCTGCTGACCGATCAACTGCCGGCGGGCTTCATTGCGCCACACGCCTTTTTCCCCGATGTGCCTACCAGCGCCAGGCGGCGTGATATCTGGGAAGTACTCCCGGGAAAGAATATTGTGCTGCTGCGTGACGGTATCTCGGATCTGGTCGATCTTGTCAGCTGCCTGTGCCTCTACGCGGTTGAGGCGCGTAAGATTCGCATGCGTGTTCAGCAGCCTGCCGCGGTGCACGCGCTGTTCAGTGCTGCAAATGAAGAACAGCGATCGGGGGAGGCAGCGCGTACTGAGCGTAACGGTGTTGACCCCGAGTTCCCGTTCTCTGCTGAAGAGCTCACTCGTTTCGGCAGAATCTGGCCCGAGGCCCCGTTGGCACGCCTGTGGGATATTGTGCGGCATCGCGAGATGTTTTCGATACGGGTCAGGCGGCGCCAGAACAGCTACAACAGCCGCCGCAGCGAGCTGTGGACCGAACAGGTCGGATCGGCAGCCAAAGAGCTGCTCGGAGTTCATCCTACCGGCCTGGCTGACGATATTCCGGTGCACATCATCAGCAGCAACACGCACTCGGTTACCAACTGTCTCAACCCGTGGTACGCGCAAAACGGCACGGCCATTCTCCAATGGGCCGACAGCGTCGGCCATCCGGTCGTCGAGGAACAGTGGAGCAATCGCGATGACCTGATCTACGCTCTGGCTCGAGATTATTTTCTGGCGTTCCCCGATCGCGCGGCAGAGGCGCAGGAACTCGCCGGGCAGAACGGCGTTGTTCGTCTGAAAGAGACGGCATCCACCGGGATTCAGGTGCAGATTGCCGATACGGCCAGAATCAACCTCGATGGTATCGATCGCGGCGTCGATCGCGGCGGTGCCGCGCAGCGGGCGGTAATCGTCAATATCGACTACGCTTTCGGTGAGCAGGCGCAGCATATCATTCGCAATCTGCTGATGCTCTTCGGCACACGCGTTCGCAGTATCAATTTCCTCGGCAAAGCCGGTTCGCTGGTTGGCAAACGCGGTGATGTTCTGGTGCCAACCGCGTTCATCGCGCAGTCCAGTGATCAATTCGAACCGCTGCCCGAGCGTGATCCGGCGCTGATAGCACAACTGCAGTCACGCTTGCGGGCCAACCAGGTGCACCGCGGACCACTGCTCACGGTAAACGGCACCCTGCTGCAGAACCGCACCATGCTGCACTTCTACCGGCGGATCTGGGGCTGCGTGGGACTGGAGATGGAGGGCTTCCATTTCTACCGGCAGGTTATCGAGTCGTCGCAACTGGGGGTTGTCTCTCCGCACGCGGTCATGCGCTTCTATTACTACGTCTCGGATCAGCCGTTGGACTCGGCGGCCACGCTATCGGCGCCAATGGCGTCCGCAGAGGGAGTTCCGCCGCTCTACGCGATTACGCGCCAGATTCTGTCGGAGCTGTTCAGCTGAGCCGGCGCGCGGCGCAACAGAGTTCCGCGGCGCTGCATCACGTTTGCTTCAGGTGGCGCTGCACCAGTTTCAGAAAGCTGTTGACCTCCAGCGGCTTGGTGAGAAAGGCGTTCATTCCGGCTTCCCGGCATGCACGCCGGTCTTCGGCTGCATCATAGGCCGTCATGGCGATAATCGGTACGGCGTGATCGAGCACCCCGGAGTTTGGGTCTCGCACCACGCGCGTTGCCGAAATCCCGTCCATCCCGGGCATCTGGACGTCCATCAGCACCAGTCCGTAGCGTTGCCGTTTGAGTCGCTCGATGGCTTCCTGGGCGTTTGCGACGCTATCGGCGCTGTAGCCGGCGCGCTCCAGTATCTGCAGCGCTACCATTTGGTTGATGCGATTGTCTTCCACCAGCAGTATCTGTGCCCGGCTCTCCTGCACCATGTCAACCCCATTGCCGCCTTGATGTGTCAGCTGTGCTGCGACGCCAGCGGTAGCAGCAGGAACCTCAGCAGCTCATTGTATTCGTGGAAGACCGGTAGATCCGGGTGCTCTTCGGTAATGCGGGCCGGTGGGCGAAACAGGGCGCCGGCGTCTGCGGTGCGAATCATCGAGAGGTCATTGTAGGAATCGCCGATGGCAGTCACGCGCATGTTGAGGCTGCGAAACGCCTGTACAGCGTGCCGTTTGCCGTCGGGCTGCCGCAGCCGGTAGCCGCCGATCTGGTCGTTACCGTTGACCAGCAGCTCATTGCAGAACAGCGTCGGGCGGTTCAGTTTTTCCATCAGGGGGCCGGCAAACTGGACAAAGGTGTCCGAGAGAATCACCGCCTGGGTCTCGGCACGCAGCTCGTCGAGGAAGTCAACTGCCCCCGGCATAGGATCGATCTGCCTGATGACCTGGCGGATGTCCGAAAGGCCGATGCGATACTGGCGCAGGATTGCCAGACGGTGCTGCATAAGCTCGTCGTAGTCAGGGATGTCTCGCGTTGTCAGGCGCAGCTCAGCTATGCCGACTTTGTCGGCAAAGGTGATCCAGATTTCGGGAACCAGTACTCCCTCGAGATCCAGGCAGACCATCTCCACTGGTGTACTCCATGCAAATCGTCTCGTTAGTGCTCTTATATAGCACGGAGTGCTGTCCGGTTGCTACCGTCAAAGCTGCGGTTCCTGGTCATCGCTGCTCGACAGTGCCGGTGCGTTCAGCATCGCAGACAGGCGCTGGATCGATGAGAGGATCTGGGTCTTTTCCCAATCGGCAAGGCGCTCAAAGCGACGTACAAACTCTTCCTGGAAAAAGCTGGGGTTTGCGTCGAGGATCTGGCGTCCAGGGGCGGTCACGTGCAGCGTCACGCGCCGCTTATCTTCACGGCTGCGCAGCCGCTGGGCGTACTGCTTGCTCTCGAGCCGGTCTATGATGCTGGTCACGGTTGCCTGACTAAGGCTGACACGCCGGGCAATCTCGCCTACCGAGAGATCGGCAGTGGCGCCGATTTCGCGCAGGACTACCAGCTGCGGGCCGGTCAGCCCAACAGTCTTGGAGAGCTGTTTTGAATGAAGGTCGAGAGCACGAATGATTTGGCGCAGCGTTGCCAGCACCTCGTCGCTACGACTTGCCTGTGTTTCCATAGATCTTGCAACCCTTGTTGACGTCGAGACTATATTCTATACTAATATAACGTGTTCTATTGATTAATGGAAGCGATATGTGCATATTGGTGGTGATAGGGCGTTGTCTTGACCGATTATCGGGTGCTGAGCGGGCAGTGGGTAGGATAATTGGCTTTCTGGTATGGGGTTACGGTACATTAGGGCGTGTATCACCAGATCTATTGCAACTAATTGCAACTATGTGGATGGACAGCTGCGTAAATATTCGATATAATTCTATGGAAGGCGTTGACTATTCGCCCCCACCAACGGTAGTTTGACAAGGAAGTATATGGAATTGTCAATGTGGCGAAGTTACCACGGGGGTATTCCCCCGGCATACGTTGTGTCGTAGAGCGGGAGCAGCATGGAGCAGACGCAGGAAAGAAAGGTCAAGATACGGATTGAGAATCTCTATAAGGTATTCGGCAGAAATCCGCAGCGCGCCGTAGAGATGCTGAAGAACGGCAAGACCAAAGACGAGATCCTCAAGAAGAGCAAGCTGGCGGTTGGTGTTGCCGATGCCAGTTTTGACGTATACGAAGGTGAGACCGTAGTTGTCATGGGACTCTCCGGCAGCGGCAAGTCAACCCTGATCCGCTGTGTGAATCGTCTGATGGAGCCCACCGCGGGAAAGATCATAGTAGACGATATTGACGTGACAACACTGGACCAGGACGGGTTGCGCAAGCTACGGCGCAAGAAGTTTGGCATGGTTTTCCAGAGTTTTGCGCTCTTTCCGCACAAGACGGTGCTGGAGAACGTAGAGTTTGGCCTGGAAATACAGGGCGTTGATCCTGAAGAGCGTCGTCCAAAGTGCGAGGAAGCGCTGCAGCAGGTGGGGCTCAAAGGCTGGGGTGAGTATTACCCCGCCAACCTTTCCGGCGGCATGAAGCAGCGAGTTGGCCTGGCGCGCGCGCTGGCGGTGGATCCCGATATTCTGCTGATGGACGAGGCGTTCAGCGCTCTTGACCCGCTGATCAGAACCGATATGCAGGATGAGCTGATCGCGCTGGAAGAGCGGGTGCAGAAGACGATCCTGTTCATCACCCACGACCTCGATGAGGCGCTCAAAATGGGTGACCGCATAGTTTTGATGAAGGATGGTGCCATCGTTCAGATTGGTACGCCGGAAGAGATTCTTACCAGGCCCGCTGACGACTACGTCTCCAAGTTTGTTGAGAACGTCGATATCACCAAGGTTCTGGTAGCTTCTGATGTCATGAAGAAGCCCAGTCCGGTGGCCTTTGTAAAAGACGGGCCGCGCACTGCGCTGCGCAAGATGAAAGAGGCCGGCATGTCGGGCATTTTCGTAGTGCGCGCGAGCAACTGGGAACTGGTGGGGCATCTGACCGCCGAGCGTGCAGCCGACGCCGCCAGACACGGAGACAAGTGGATTGATCACATCACCTCTGCTGATGAGTGCGCCACGGTACCCATGGATCAGCCGGTACGATCCATTTTTGCAATGGTCTCCGGTAATCCGGTGGCCGTTGTTGATGAGGCCGGAATCCTCAAAGGAGTGATCGTGCGCGGATCGGTGATCGCGGCGCTGTCCGAACGAGGAGAAGAAGCCAATGTTTGAGATACCAAAAATGCCGCTGGCCGCCTGGGTCGACGGTTTGCTCGACTGGCTGACAGCAGCAATCGCACCTCTGACGCGCGCTTTTGCCGGCTTTGTACGTCTCGGTATCGACGGCATCGTCAACGGACTCGGTGCCCTGCCGCCGGTTGTGTTGATGCTGATCATCGGGGCCATAGCGTGGTGGATTGCCAGCCGCAAGGTCGCCATCTTTTCGGTGGCGGGACTGTTGTTCATCTGGAACCTGGGCCTGTGGGGGCCCACGCTGTCTACCATCGCTCTGGTGCTGGTTGCAACGTTTATTTCGATTCTGATCGGGTTACCGCTGGGGATCTTCTCCGGCCTTTCGCTGCCGTTCAATCGTGCCGTTACGCCGGTGCTGGACCTGATGCAGACCATGCCCGCGTTTGTCTACCTGATACCGGCTATTCCATTCTTTGGACTGGGGCCGGTGGCCGCGGCGTTTGCCACCGTAATCTTCTCGATTCCGCCGTCGATCCGTCTGACGTCACTGGGAATCCGTCAGATCGATCGCGAGATGATCGAGGCGTCGGATGCGTTTGGCACTACAACCATGCAGAAGCTGGTCAAAGTGCAGCTGCCGCTGGCGCTGCCGACCATCATGGCGGGAATCAACCAGACCATCATGCTTTCGCTGTCGATGGTGGTTATCGCGGCCATGATCGGTGCCGGCGGGCTCGGTGGCGAAGTATGGCGCGCGATCCAGCGCCTGCGCGCCGGCCAGGGCGTTGAAGCCGGCCTGGCGATTGTAATCATCGCGATGATTCTGGACCGCATTACGCAGAACATCACGGTGAAGAAAGGTGAGGGCAAAGCCAAGGAATAACGAGACCGAGGCTGCATCGCAGCCCGGGCTCTGAAGTATAGAACAACATTTACGACACGTTCGTAAGGAGGAAATTATGAACAAGAAACTTGTTGGCATTATCGCGGTCATTGTAGTGATCGTAATTATCGCTGTAGTCGTTACACGCGACCCGGCACCGGAAGCGGTTGTTGTAGAAGAGGTCAACCTGCTCTACGTCGAGTGGGCCGGCGAGATTGCGGCAACCTACGTTGCGCAGGAAGTCCTCGAAGAGATGGGCTACGACGTAAATTCCATCGCGGTAAGCGGAGCCGCAATGTGGCAGGGTATGGCCAGCGGTGACGGCGACGGTATGCTGTCGGCATGGCTGCCCGCCACCCACGGCGAGTACCTGGAACAGACCAGAGATGACATCGAAGTGCTGAGCCCGATTCTCGAAGGCGCGCGCATCGGCCTGATGGTTCCGACCTACGTCGAAATTGACACCGTGGCCGAGCTCAACGAATACGCCGACCGCTTTGGTGGCGAGATCATCGGCATCGATCCCGGCGCCGGCCTTATGGCGGCTACCGAGGAGGCGCTCGACGTCTACAGTCTGGACAACCTGACGCTGGTTGAAGGCAGCGACGCTGCCATGACCGCGGCACTTGGTTCGGCCATCGAAAATGAAGAGTGGATTGTGGTAACCGGCTGGACTCCGCACTGGAAGGAAGCGGCCTACGAGCTGAAGTATCTCGAGGACCCCGAGCTGGTATTCGGCGAGGAAGAGTACGTAGCGGCAGTGGCTCGCGAAGGACTGGCGGAGGATATGCCGGAAGTGTACCAGTTCCTCGACAACTTCTACTGGACCCCGGAGCAGCTCGGTGAAATCCTGATGTGGAACGAGGAACCCGGTGCTGACCCGCAAGAAACAGCTCAGCGATGGGTAGCGGAGAACCGCGACATCGTGGAAGACTGGATTCCGTAATCGAATTCCGGTTTGAATCAGGGGCCGCCCACAGAGGGCGGCCTTTTTTTCAGTCCTGCCGTTTCTTGACAGCATTGATAACGCTATCTTATGCTATGTGCTTCATCGTGCGGGAGGGTGTGGCCAGTGACTGGCGAACAACAGCTAGCGGCATTTCGGCAACGGCGTGAGCAGATGCTG
>REDW01000032.1 GCA_007693325.1 Spirochaetaceae bacterium | reverse complement strand
GTATCCAGCACCGCCACTACTACCGGGTGCAGTGTTGTGCCGTTGGTTGTCAGGCTTTGCATGATGCCCCACGCGCCGGGGGCGTTGATCATCTCCATGTTCCACTGCAGGTCCGAGTCGAAATTGGCCGGACGCAGCGCACCGGGGGCGGAATAGGTGGAGTGTTCCAGCCAGACCGGGTTGACACAGGTTGTCAATGTGGCGGTCAGGGAGACTACCAGGAGAACGCGCAAAGAGACAGCGATCCACCGACGCCGAAATAATGCGGTATTCGCGGACAGGCGGCAGCTGCGGGACTCGATCACAGCATCAATATAGCGTAAATCGCGGCCGTTCTCCATAGATCCGGTCGGGAGCGGTCGATGTTCAGTATCGCGCACTCCGCCGAGAATCCGGCCGGCGGGATACCGACTCAAGCAGCACGCTTTGCATCGCGCACGGATTGGTGCATACTGTGGTCTATGCGGTACCCGCTTCTGCTCTCTCCACTCAGTATTGGTCGGTTCCAGGCTCCAAATCGCATTGTGATGCCGCCGATGGTCATCTGGAAAGCCGGCCTCGACGGGCTGGTAACCGACGACCACGTGAAGCACTACGCTCACTCGGCCGGCCCCGGGGTCTGCATTGTTGAGGCTACCGCGGTTTCGCCGGAGGGGCGGCTGGCGGCGACGCAGCTCGGTGTGTGGTCAGATAACCACACCGAAGGGCTCAGCCGCCTTGCGGCGGTGATAAAGCGCTCCGGTGCGCTTGCCGGTATCCAGATCCACCACGCCGGCGGCAAGACCACTGCGCAGAAGAACGGCGGTCTGCCAATCTGGGTGCCGTCGCGCCTTGGCGGCGCCGGACAACAGGTCAAAGAACTGGACCAATCCGAGATCGAACGAATTATTGCCGACTTTGGCGCTGCGGCGCGCCGCTGCGCGGCCGCCGGTTTCGACCTGATTGAACTGCACGGTGCACACGGCTACCTCGGCAGCCAGTTCCTGGCACCCTCGACCAACCACCGCACGGACCGCTGGGGCGGCTCGATCGAGAACCGGTCTCGCTTTGTTGCAGAATGCGTGCGCGCCGCTCAGCACGCTGTGGCCGCCGCGCTGCATAAGCCGATTGTCTCCGTGCGGCTCGGCGTGGCCGATGCAGGCCGCCCGCCACTGGACGCTGCCGAGGGTGTTGCTGCAGCAGAAATTGTGTGCAGGGCCGGAGCACAGCTGCTCCACGTTTCACACGCGGGATCGATGCCGGGGGATGGATCCGGTCAACCGTGGTCGGCTACGCTGCAACTTGCCGGACAGACCCGCAGGCGGGTGAACGTACCGCTCATCGGCGTTGGCGGTATCAGCAGTCCGGCCGAAGCCGAGAAGGCGCTGCAGGAACCGCTGGCAGACATGATTGCGGTTGGGCGGGCGCTGCTGGCCGATCCCGCATGGGCCGCCAAGACCATTGCCGGCAAAGAGCAGGACATCTACCGCTGTATAGACTGCAAGCCGCGCTGCTTTCATTTTAAACAGCCGCACAAATGTCCGGCGCGGCGCGCAGCGGCTGCATCGGGCAGCTAGTTGTCCAGGATAGTGATTTCTACCCGCCGATTGCGGCGCATACCGGCTTCGGTGCGGTTATCGGCAATCGGCTGCGTAGCGCCGACACCGCGAGACATCATCCGGTCGCGCTCGCGTACACCCATCGCCAGCAGAAACTCGCCCACCGCGGCGGCACGCTGCTCGGAGAGCAGCTGACGGCCGGCCTCGGTACCGGCCAGAGCGGTGTGCCCGGTGATCAGCACATCACGCTCGGGATAGCGGTTGAGGATCAGCGCGATACGGCGCAGCTTCTCGCGCTCAGAGGCCACCAGCTCGGCGGAGTCCGGCGGAAACTGGATGTTCTCAAGCGTTAGCGTAACCCCACGCTCGTCTTCGCTAACGGTGGTATCCAGGATTCCGAGCTCGTCGATCTCACGTGCGATTTCCTCGCGCACGCGCTGACGGTCAAGCGGTGTAGACTCGACCACCTCGGCACTGGCGGTTCCTTCAAACTGTACCGTCTGTCCGTTGGAAAGCGACAGCACTATCTCGTACTCTTCCTGGTACGCCTTGGCACGCCCAAAGTCGGGGTCCCAATACATGATCTGATCAGAGAAGCCGGAAATCCGTACCGGATAGAGCGCTGCACGGTAGGTTCGGCTGGGGCGGTGGGAGATATTGTAACGAACGGAAAACGCCGGCCACATCTCTCCTTGCCATTCGCGTTGGCCGAGGTAGATATAGTTGACGTTGATCGGAAAGTGGAAGGCGTCGCGGATTCCGTAGCCTTCGCGAAGATCGTGCACTTCGCTACCTACGTGTGTCCAGCTGTCACCCGGTGACAGCGCGTAATCCGGAAACACCGGCACGTCACGCACAACCGGCACGAAGTAGTGGGGCTCTATGTCGTAAACGCCACGTTCATCGCGCCAGAAACGCGACTCGTACTCGCGGTCAAACTGGTGTACCGCGTAGAGCCCGGTTGACTCAGCCGAGTGCTGATAGACAACCGAAAACCGCCCGCGGCCGTTATCGACTTCTTCAACGGTGATTGCGATCCGATTGAGCATGTTGGCACGGTGCGAGAACGTGCCGTCAACAGTGACCGTCTGGTCAACGTTTGAGAGGATCCGGTACTGTTCACCTTCGCGATACGTAAATCGGAACAGCTCTTCGGTGTGCACCAGGGCCGCAGTCGAGAGCAGAGACAACACAATCAGCAGCAGCGCCTTACGGGAACGTAGCATCTTCTTCCACCTTCTGTCTAGAATCGGCGACACACGCCACCAGCTTGAATCCAGTGTAGCGCAGTCCGGCGCCGGTTTCCGGCTGATCTTGATTGACAAAGGATTGGGCAATGTATACTGTTATTGTGGATAGATATAGTAAACGAGTGTGGTACAGGAAGTATAGTGGCAACCGTTCGAACCGATGATCAGCTCTTGGATAGTCTCAGCAGAATATCGAACAAGCGCCACCTTAAGCACCTGCCTCCAACCGCAGCAGCTATCTATCCACTCATCATCAAGGGGAGAGACTTTGTCGTTGAGACCGTGAGTCCTGACGACATAAGCGTGCTCCTTCCCCCTCTTGTACGGATACGCAAGACCAGTCAGGGCATCCAGGCGTTAGTGGTTCGAGAACGATCGAAGGATATCGTGCGCTGCGCGGAGATCCTGCAGCGCGAGTTCAATCGGCGCGGCCCTAGAAAACGTTCGGTAACAGTGGTAGCACTGGGGACCGAAGCCTCTGCGCGCAAGGAGGCCGATCTCGTTTCACGCAAGCCGGATATCCTGGTCTCCACCGCGTCGCGGATTATCGATCATCTTCGCCGAGACAACATCGGCTTGGAGACGGTGCGCACGTGTGTGCTCGAACAGCCCGCAGAGCAGGAAGTCGACGGATTCAACGCGGACATCGAGTTCATTTACTCCAAGTTTCAGCGCAGCCCACAGACCGCGGTGTTCACCTCGCTCGGCGTTGAGCACGTTGAACGCATCACCGCGCTGTTGAGAAGACCGGTTTTCGTAGCAGTATCAAGAGAGGAAGAGAGCGCATCCCACGCAATACAGCAGGAGAAGAGAGCCGTGAGCACGAAGTCTTACCAGCACGTACGCAAGGATCAGGCGCTGAAAAACCGGATCAAAGAAATTTTGAAGGAGATCCACGAAGATGAGAACCCGGAGGAGCTCAACGCCTACCGTGCAATCATAAACGCAAACGTCTCGATTTTTTCGCGAGGTTACTTCGCCGCCTACCTCCTGAAGCAGATGCATCTCAACCCGGGAGCTTCGCCGAAGAAGTCTCGTAGCGCAAGCGGGTCAAACGGCCGCGGGGCGCGAAACTCAGCACCGTCACAGGCGCCCAAGGGCCCGGCCGCAGAAACGGATAACCCTACTGAGAACACCACCAGCATCTTTGTGAGCATTGGAAAGAACCGTAAGGTCTTTCCGCGCGACTTGATTGCACTGTTCGCGGGCGTTGACAGCATCACCGGAGAAGATATCGGTCAGATCAAGATTCTCGACAACTACTCCTTCGTGGAACTGGCAAATGAGAAGACCGATTCAGCGATTGAGGCGCTCAACAACACCGAGTTCAGAGGGCGCAAGCTGACGGTCAATTACGCGCGCAAGAAGGACTGATGCGGCATACAATTACTGAATCACTGCATTGACGATCAGCAATGCAATGTAGAGGTTGACCAGCAACCCTGCGAAAAACGCCGCCAGCGAGAGGAACTCGAGCACCCGCGCCTTGCGCTGGCATCGGTTTGCGATCTGCTCGGGGTCTCCGGGTATCAGAACAAACTCGGCCAGCGGGTCTTGCGGGCGCTTGGGAAAACCGTTGTCGTCAAGCGTGCAAAAGCAGACCAGCTCGGCAGGGTCGTGCTTGACCACGCTTGCCGAGCGGTACTGGGCACCGAGCTCGAGCAGCGTGTCGAGTTCGGACGCGGGAATGGTGCGGCGGACGTAGCGCTCCCCATCGGGCAAGCGCACCTCTACTGCGCCGTCAAAGCCAAATCGCAGCGGCAGCCGCACCAGGTCGCGCTCGGCGCGCAGAAACCGGGCCTGCTGCCACAAGCGCCGGTAGCCGAAGAACAGCAACACTCCCGGAGGCCCCAGCGGCAACACCGGCACCAGGCTCCCCAGCACTGCTAGTATTGCTGCCGAGCGCAGCCACGGCGACGCTACGTAGACCGAAGCCAGCATGATCAGAGACAACGAACCGGCGGCCAACGACACCGGGGTAAGCTGGTTCCAGTACTCGTTGCGCTGCCGTCCGCTCCAGATCGATCGCTGCAGTACCGTCTCTTGCGGGCCATCATAGATCAGAACCGTAAGGCGGGAAGCTCCATCCGAGCGGAATACCGCTTTGCTTTCACTGATGTACAGCGGCCCGCAGACAAACATCTGCGTGCCTTCAGACAGCGATCCCACCTTGGCCCACGGTACTATCGCGGGCATCTCGTC
Organism: Spirochaetaceae bacterium; assembly: GCA_007693325.1. Classification (GTDB taxonomy): domain Bacteria; phylum Spirochaetota; class Spirochaetia; order DSM-27196; family PWMO01; genus PWMO01. The sequence continues at coordinate 2,702 of REDW01000032.1, read as the reverse complement.
CGGCAGTTCGACACCCCGGACCGCGGAATCGGAGAGGTAAAGCCCGGACGGCAGCATATAGACCAACATGTCGGTCATGCTGACCGCAAAAGATACCCGCCCATCACGTATCCAGAGCGTTTCATCACCCTGAATTGCCTCCAGCGTGGCAAAACAGCGGTGCACTCCCAGATAACCCGATCCCTGCTGCTCGGCACGCAATTGTACGTATCCCGCCGTCGGTCGCAGCGACGCCTGGGTGATCCGGCGGCGAAACGACCGCCAGCGCGCACGTGCCACAAACGCCCCGACGCCGGGGACCAGCACGTAGAACGTTAGGAGAATAGCAATGATATACAGCAGTCGTTCCATGAGCTTTGCTTGCTCGCTCTCCGGGATGGTATTATCTTTAGCGTACCATGGTAGAAAGGATTATTGTAGGGCCGCTGCACACCAACACGTACATTGTATCTACGGCAAAGAAGCAGTGCATCGTTGTTGACCCCGGCGGTGATATCGATCACATCCTGCAGAGACTCGAGGTGCTTAACATGAAGCCGGTGGCCGTTGTGATGACCCACGGCCACCTCGATCATACTGCCGTGGCGTCGCAAATCCGTGACAGGTACCAGGGAATCCCGATAGGCATCCACAAGGCTGACAAAGCACTGCTACACGGGTCAAGCCGTGACGACCACCTCACCACCTTTCAAGCGTTGACCGCGGACGCAACGCAGGCGGTCGATACACTGTACGATGATTCACTTCCCAAGCCGGACTTCTTTCTGAAAGACGGCCAGCAACTGCTGGACAGCGATCTGTCGGTGATCCACACCCCGGGACACACTCCAGGCAGTGTCTGCTTCTACTCCGAGGAGCGCGAGGCGCTGTTCTCCGGAGATACGCTGCTGTTCACAACCGTGGGCAGTTCCGAAGGTCGCGGCAGCAATACGCGTGATCTGCTGGCAAGTATTACCGAAAAGCTCTTTCGACTTCCCGCGCAAACCAGACTCTTTCCCGGCCACGGGCCGCTATCGAGTCTCGAGCGTGAGATGCGCAACAACATCGGTCTGCGTGAGAAGAAAACGGTATAGGCGGATAGACTGGGGCGGTTTTCCGTCAGGCGTAGATGTTGAGCAAAGAACCCGGCTCAGGCAGCCTGCCGGCTACAAACGCCGCGTCACCCGAGCTCTTGAGTCTATCCACCATAGCATCGATCATGCGCAGTCGGGCCGGTGAGTACCCACGCCCCTCCTGCATCGAAGGGATACCCTGAATGTGCCGCAAACGCATGTAGGTGGAACCGCCTTGCAGCGGCATATTGACCTTGCCCTGACTGTTGCGGGCGCGAAGTACACTGGATAAAGCGATCGATCTGTTGAATGCAATGCTCTGTGCATTCGCGCCTACAGACGAACTCACCATAACTCGCTCCTCCACCTAAGATTATCGGTGAAAAGAGCGCTGAGTTTAGCTCTCTGTTGCTGCTCGGGTTACCGGTTCTTGCGCTCGATCTCGTTCTGGTACTCTACGCGGTACAGAGCGTACGGAATAGCCTCCAGACGTTCCTTGGGTATGAGCTTGCCACTCTTCATGCAGATACCGTAACGATTGTTTTCGATGCGTGACAGCGCCGCTTCAATCAGGCGCAGCCGCTTTATCTCCTGCTGGCCGAGTGCATCGAGCGTCTTCTTGTCGATATCGGTACTGGCAATGTCGACGAGATCTTTCGAGTCATCAGACTCCACGATCTCCTTGAAGTCTTCACTCTCTGAAGCAAGATTGCGCAAGATATCCTGCTTCATTTCGATGAGTTTCTGCCGCATTTTGTTGACGAACTCTTGATCCATTCCTGTCACCTCACCAGCTTCCGTTAGCTTCCGTTCTTCAGCTGTTCATGAGCAACGTACTTTGCCGCAAACCCGCCGGAAAGTCAACAGTCATGGATTGCTTGTCAGAACCTTGCTTGACAAAGCGATGCGAATTGCCTACTGTTGCGCTTGACCACGACAACGTCATGCACTCTCGAGGAGGATACGTGGCAAAAGAAGAGGCCATTGAGGTTGAAGGAACCGTCAAAGAGTCCCTTCCAAACACGATGTTTCGTGTTGAGCTGAAGAACGGACACGTCATACTCGCCCACCTTTCGGGTAAGATGCGCAAGCACTATATCCGCATCGTCCCCGGTGACCGAGTCAAAGTAGCTCTCTCGCCATACGACCTGACCCGCGGCAGAATAATCTATCGCGAGCGTTAACGCTTAATTACCACCCAGACAGCTCCGCTGCCGCCTTCGCTTCGTCCCGGTATTCCCATAGCACCCGCCAGCCGGTGTCGCTGCAGGTGGTTCAGAACCGCCGTTCTCAGTACCGGAGCACCGCTCGAATGGTTCCCCTTGCCGTGCACGATCAGCACCTTGCGTTTGCCGGCCGCGCGCGACTGTATGAGAAATCTGTCGATCTCGGCAATTGCCTCCTGCAACCGCAAGCCGTGCAGGTCAAGCGAGGCCTCCACCGGCAGGCGTTTGGCAGCAATATGCCGCGGCGAGCTCTGCGGCGAGACGTCTGTTTCAGTTTTGGGGTTCACCGGGTTGTCGGATAGCCACTGCTCCAGCGCATGGTGCGCGCGCGACTTGCCTTGTGAGGTGGCAGCATCGTCCCACTGCTTCAGAATGTCTTCGAAACCCGGCACAACGCTCACTCCTGCTGCAACAGATGCTCAGC
>REDW01000073.1 GCA_007693325.1 Spirochaetaceae bacterium | reverse complement strand
GACCGCCTCGGTTGAGCATCTTGGACAACAGTTCCGCTGCCACCAGACCACTGCGCTTGAGGTCCTGCCCCACAAAGCAGAGACGCCGGCTACCGCTCACATCCGAGTTAACCGTTATCACCGGAACGCCTGCGACAACTGCCCGGTCAATTGCTTCTCGCACCTGCACGGTATCAGGACCGGTCACTGCCACTCCTGCAGCGCCATTTTCGATCTGCCGGTCGATTGCCCGGGCCACTACCGTCTCGTGGTCGCAGTCAAGTCTGATAACATCGACTGCGATTCCCATGTCTTTGATGTCTTGCCGGGCGCGAAGCACCCCCCGCTGCAGCTGGTCAAAGTATTCCCGATTGGAGATAGGCAGAATTGCGACGAGCGTCTTTGGATGATTATTGAACTTAAGTGCCTTAGCCGCCCGGTTGGGCACGTAGCCCAGTTCGCGCGCGATACGCCTTACCGACTGCGCCACAGCCGGGTTTACACCTGGGCGATCATGCAGTGCCCGGTCCACGGTTCCTCGCGAAACCGCGGCCAGCACTGCGATATTGGCAATGGTCGGCCGCTCTCCCGACACTTGCGTTTACGCTTGCTCAGGCCAGCTTGGGTGGAGCGGCAGTTTCCGGAAAATCGGGCATGAAGCGGTACTCTGGATCGGCTTTCTGCCGCCGTTTCACGTTCAAAACGTGACGGACCCCTGCCAGATAACCCTTTATCGGCTTGGGAAGATCCGGCTTCAATACCTTATGCAGCCTGGGCAGATTATAGAACGGCACACCTGCGTACATGTGATGATCAACATGATAGTTCATGTTCCAGTAGAGGTAGGACATCACCGGACCGAAATCCGCAGTGTAGGCAATCACACGCCAATCCGGCACGTTACGCGTCAGGCCGGAATGCTGCTGGATAATGCATCCGTTCACCAGAAACGTAGCGAAGAAGTACCCGAATGTCACGCAATAGATGAGTACCCAAAGTTGGAAATAGACAAAGATACCCGCGAGCACCAGATGGCCGATTATCATGAAGCGGGCCCAACCGATAAGCTTCTTGGTCTTAATGTCATCCTTGCGTAGCAATGGACACCAGAAGAAGAAATCTACATCGGTATTACCGAGTGCGTGCTGAATATTGGTCCAAATCATTCGTTTGAATAATTTGTAGTCAAACGTGAACCAGCTGATGATGTCCAGCGTATTGAACTCGGTTGCCTCTTTGGTGACCTCGAGATCCAACTGATCAAATGTGGTGAACATGTGATGTTTACGGTGACTCTCCTTGAAATGGAAGTAGCTGTTCCACGTCAGAAAAGCAAAGAGTCGAAAGAAGAAGTTATTGAGCCATCTGGTCTTAAATGCCGTTCCGTGCGAGAGCTCATGTACCGAGGCGCCCATCCCTATGAAACCATGAAAGATCGAGTGTACGTAGCACATCAGCACCATAAGCACCCATTGCTGTTGCAGGAAGAAGTACAAGCAGGCACTCACAGTACTCAGATAGATCAGCAAGAAGCTCAATGAGTGCAGCAAACCTCTCAGATCACTCTTCTTTGTCAGTTCCTGCAGCGTTTCCTTTTCCACCGGGCTTCTATACCACTGTATTGCGCTTGCCGTAGCCATTCGACCCTCCTATAATCTTATCGTGCTCGAGCACGATAAGATTATAGGCCAACTATAGCCAAAGCGCAAGCAAAACCTGGGTTATCTACTAAACTATGCATATGAGCTATACAAGCGAGTCAAACAACCGCTCACCCCCTTCATCTGCGGCGCAAAGCGTGCTATACTACGCGCCAGCGTTGCGGGCGCGTTACTAACGATGGATTACGAAAAACGGCAGACAGTTGCACAGTCGGTTCGCGGGACGTTGTCTGAGAAGACCGTGCAGCAGGCGCTGTCGGATCTGGGCGTGTTTGAGCGCAACTTCAACGGTGAAGCCGGGTTTGCCAGCGCTCTGTGGCGGTCATGGGGCTACACCGACGCCGATCACAGCGGTGGCCTCTGGCTCTCGCTGATTCATCCTGCCGATGTTGATCGAGTGGTACACGCCTACTCGCTGGTTCTCTGCGGAGAACAGCAACGGTTCCACCAGGAGTACCGTACCCGTACCCCGGACGGCCGCTGGCGCTGGATTATCAGCCGGGGCCAGGTTATTGCGCGCGACGCGGCCGGCGAGCCGTTACGCTATCTCGGTTCCGAGATGGACGTCAGCGATCGCAAGCAGCACGAGGAGGAGCTCGGCAGAGCCAAGGCGGCTGCGGTTCAGGCTGCCGAAGAGGCCGAGACACTGCGCCGCGCCGGTGCCATAGTTGCCTCCACTCTGGAAGTTGAGAAGATCGTGGAGCTGGTGCTCGAACAACTCGCCAAGGTAGTAACCTACGATACCGCATCGGTCCTGCTGCTGCGCCAGGAATCCGTAGAGGTGATCGGCGGTAACGGTTGGGCCAATATGGGCCAGGTTGTCGGCATGCGGCTGCCGGTTCCCGGTGATAACCCGCACAGTGAAGTACTGGCGCGCGGCACCCCGCTATGTCTGGCCGATGTACGGGTAGACTACCCGGAGTTCCGCACGGTCTCTGAAGAAACCGTGCGATCGTGGATTGGAGTACCGTTGATTACCGGTGAGCGCGTGCTTGGACTCCTGACCCTTCACAAGCGGCAACGTGGCTTCTTTGACGAAGACAAGATGCGGCTGGCGGCGTCGTTTGCCACGCACGTTGCAGTAGCTCTCGATAACGCGCAGCTGTTTGCCGAGACACACCGCCTGGCGATGACCGATCACCTCACGGCGCTGGCAACGCGGCGCGCCTTCATGGTCCACGCCGACACGCTGGCCGAGCAAGCCGCGCGCTACAGACGACCACTTGCAGTTCTGATGATGGACATCGATCATTTCAAACGCATCAACGACGATCACGGCCACGCAGTCGGAGACCAGGTACTGGTTACGCTGTCATCGGCTGCGCGCCGCACGCTGCGCCGCGCCGACGTGTTGTGCCGCTACGGCGGCGAAGAGTTTGCCGCACTGTTGCCGGAGACCGACATAGAGGAAGCGCGGCAGCTCGCCGAACGGGTACGCATCGCCATAGAGCAACTGAGAGTTGCTGACGTGCGTCATCCGATCAGCGTCAGTATCGGCATTTCCAGCGTGCGGTTTGAAACAGAGCACAGCGTCGAGCCCGCGCTGCAACGCGCAGACCAGGCGCTCTATATGTCCAAGTCCGGCGGCCGCAATCGCTGCAGCGTTGCCTGAAACGCCGGTTTGCCGGTCCGGGCTACTCCGCGGTACAATAGCAATCGGAGAGTCACAATGAAAGAACACGCATCAATCGGGTTTATCGGTACCGGGGTCATGGGGTTGAGCATGGCACGCAACCTCATGAACGCCGGGCACCCACTGCACGTTTACAACAGAACAAGGTCAAAAGCCGAACCACTGTTGCAAGCCGGTGCCCACTGGCACAGCAGCGCGCAGCGGGTGGCCGAGCACGCACAGATCGTCTGCACCATGCTCGGGTTTCCCGGCGACGTAGAGCAGATCTATTTTGGGCCTGAAGGCCTGATAGAGCACAGCTCCAGCGGAGCCTATCTGGTAGACTTCACCACCTCGCGGCCGCTGCTGGCACAGCGCATCCATCAGCAGGCCGCCGAGCGCGGCGTGCACGCGCTCGATGCACCAGTCTCCGGCGGAGACCGCGGCGCGCGCGAGGCAAAACTCTCGATTATGGTTGGCGGCCGGCGCCAGGCTTTTGATGCTTTGCGTGCGCTGTTCGAAGTGCTCGGAAGCGCTGTCTACCAGGGCCCCGCCGGTGCCGGACAGCACACCAAGATGAGTAATCAGATTGCAGTAGCGTCCGGCATGCTGGGAGTCTGTGAGTCTCTCGCGTACGCCCAGCGTGCCGGTCTTGACCCTGACACCGTTCTGCAGAGCATTGCCCACGGCGCCGCGGCAAGTTGGGCCCTGTCGAACATGGCCCCGCGCATACTCAAAGGCGACTTTGCTGCAGGCTTCTACGTCAAGCACTTCATCAAGGACATGGGAATAGCAATCGAGTCGGCCGACCAAATGGGTCTCGAACTGCCCGGTCTCGCCCTGGCCAGACAGCTCTACGATCGCCTTGCCGAACAGGGACACGAAGATCTCGGCACCCAGGCGCTCTACAAACTGTTCAGTTGAGAGGTGCTATCGATGACATCCGTACAGTCGGTTCAAGATATGGAAAACGTGGTTCTGTCGAACACGTGGGTGTGCATCTTTTTCACGCGCAGCAACTGTGCCGCCAGCGCCGCGGATCTGCCGCGCGTGCGACGCATGCTGAACAAATTCAGCGATATGGTGGGATGCATCTTCAACATCGATGACGAGCCGGCGGCCGCCGGCCGCTATCTGGTATTCGATACACCGGCGGTAATTGTCTACTTCAACGGCAAACCCGTTATCCGCCAGACAGGCGGAGTCACGCCAAACGAAATCTACAACGCCCTGCAGCAGATGCACCAGCAGCAGGATCTATCCTGAAAGGCCGCTATGCGCCAGGTCTATCCAGGCTGCACGACCGCCGCCGCGCAGCACCAGTCCGTAGCGCTCGCCGAAGCGAGCCAGAACGGCTACTTGCTGGCCGGCGCTGAACTGCGCGGTTACATCGCTGGTAACGTCCGGATTGACGTAGACCGGCAGTGTTTCGGACGCTACGACAACCTCCAGCGGATCGAGCGCCGCGGTGACCGTGTGGCGCGGTACGTAGCCCTGCTCCCCGGTTGGCAGTGCAACGCGGTAGAAGCCGCGGCGTGCGCCCATTAACCGCAGCGCCGTACCGGAACTCAACGGCCCGCTGATCGGGGCCCCCACCGGCTGCGCGCTGGGCGCCACCTGCTCGGCGTCCACCGGCTCGCCAATAGCGTCAAACCGCGCCGGAGACTGAATAACCCCGGAGCGTGCCGCGGGGTAACGCACAGGTTCAACCTCGGTGGTGGTGCGCAGCCAGCTGCCAACCTGGTAGTCCAGCGGGCCCGGCGGATAGGTGGTGCGGTCGGGCGCAACAAAGAAGTACCACGGGTCAACCGGCCGGCGCCAGTGTGCCTGGTAGATGCCGATATGCAGGTGAGGCGGGGTGAGGAGAGCGTTACCGGTATTTCCCACCGTACCAATTACGTTTCCGGTTTCCACCCGGCTGCCCTGCTCAACCAGTTGCTCGTCCAGGTGTGCGTAGTAGATGCGAAGGTCGCGTTTCTGATCACTCAGCGTGACAATATTCCCGCCCAGCTGCCGCTCTCCCACGCGCATGACGTCAGAGTTTGACACCGCCACCATTGGCGTTCCGCGCGGCGCAAAGATGTCGATACCGTGATGCACCCGTGCACCGCCGGCACGCGGTGCGCCGAAGTAACTCCATATCTGCCGCTGGTCGGTGCCCGGGACGGGCCATTCAAGCGCCGCGTCCGGCAGAATCGATACCGTCATCTCACCACCTTCCAGCAGACGCGGTTGAATGCGCAGCAGGTAGCGCCCGGTCTCATCGGGTTCAAAAGAGAATTGCGCGCTATCCGCCACCCACGAGTGCAACGGTTCCGGATAACGCGGGTTGGAGCTGACAAGCCGGCCGCTGCGCTCGCCCTCCAGCTTGAAAACGTCTACAAAGTAGCCTTCAAGCTCGCTGTCGACCTCGATATCGATGCGTTGACCCAGCGTACCGGGGAACTCGTAACCTACTACCGGGATTGTCAGCGGATCCAGGTGTAGCGTTTCAACAAACGGCGGCATAACGCGCGTTGAATCCGAGAACACGCGCACCGAAGCGTCCAGCCAGCGTGAGCCGGCACTGGTAGCCGATAACTGGTGACTGTTGAGCCCAAAAACGTAGTCACGGTGAGATTCAGCCGCTGCAACCCGCAGTGCTTCTTCGGGTTCAGCGCACCCGGCAAGCAGAAACGCGGTGACCACCACTGCGGCAATTACCTGCGTTGCCCAAACAGCGCGCGTACGGTAGTGTTTCATAGTCCGATGATAATAAACCAGAGCAGTTTTGAAAACAACAATCGTCCCACCCTGCGCCAGCTCCACTGCACCACCAGTGGCGGGCTGGAGGATGTGACCGCGGCGGAAATCTCGCGGCTCTGCCATGGCCTGCAGCAGACCGAGCCTCAGATAGAGCAGCAACCGTGGGGCATATCCGGCCACGTCATCTGCCGTGTGGCGGCTGACGGCTCAGGCCCGTCCGCTCTCTTCAGCGACGGATACCGCCGGCTGCGCTCGATCTACTACGCCATCGAGCACATAGCGGAGTTCAGCATTGACCCGTCACTCGGCGCAGACCAGATCGCCACCGCGCTGGCCGCTATAGAGATCCCGGCGCTGCGCCGCGCCACCAGCTTCCGCGTGAGCTCGGTCAGAAGCGGCCTACACGAGTTTGCCAGCCCCGATGTGGAGCGCGCTGCCGGTGCGCAACTGCAGCGCGATTACCGCCTCGAGGTCGATCTCGAGAACTTCGACGTCAACGTGAGAATCGATATTGTCGATCAGCGCGTGCTCGTTGGTCTGCAGCTGAACCAGTCACGGTTGGACCGCCGCTACCTGCGCACCTACCGCCCGCGAGTCTCGCTGCGTCCGGCAATCGCGTACGCAATGCTGACGTTGGCTGACCTTGCTGATGACGCAGCTACAGTTGTTGATCCGTTCTGCGGTTCGGGAACTATACTGCTGGAGGCTGCATCCATCTTCCCGCAGGCCAGAGTGCTGGGCTTTGATCACGACCGTGAGGCGGTAGACGGCGCGCGGCACAACAGTGCACAGAACGCACTGCAGCACCGTATAGCGGTCCAATACGCTGACGCGCGCGGCATCCATCAGCTGATCGAGCCGCGCTCGGTGGACGCCATCGTGACCAACCCTCCATTTGGCATCCGTCTGGCGCGCAGAACCGATTTCCGCAGCCTCTACGGACGCTTTCTGGAATCCGCCTGGCAGGTACTCAAACCCGCTGGCAAGCTGGTAATTCTGGTGGGTAAGAGACGTAGCGCCTTCAACCAGGTGGTACAGGAGACCGGCCGCTGGCGTTACCTCGGGGTGCGCATTATTGACATCGCCGGGGTCTACCCCGGCCTGTTTGTAATGCAGAAGCGCGCGCAGTGACGCTGCGTAGCGCGTGTCGCGCCGCGCGGCTCAGGTATCATCCTTCAATGCGTGCGGTTTTCCCAGCAGCTCCGAGAGGATCAGCGCGCGCTTGAAGTCGGGCAACCGATTGGCGCGCCGCCAGCCCTCACCCAGGCTGCCTGCAGCCGGAGGCGTTTTCTCGGCGCTGCTCGATGCCCCCAGGTTGCCCGCTGCGGTACGCATCTGCTGCGATCCCATCCCGCCGGGAGACAGCGACAGCGAACCACTCTCGGGCATTACCGCATGAATCTTCACATCGGCGTGCCTGGGAACCTCCACCACCGGGCGGTCGGCCGAACTCTTGCGCCGCTTTTTGCGTGCAGCTTCCGCTCGCTGGCGCGCCAGCGCCAGCTGGCGTTCACGCTCAGCGGCAGGATCGACTTGCGGTTCTCCCGCGCCGAGTATGTCGCGCAGCATCTTCTCCAGGCGACCGGGCTCTTTGCTGCGCGGAGTGTCGGCCACCTTTCTGGGAGACGTGCGCTCGCGCTGCTCGGAACTGTAGCTCTGGTCAGCTACGGTTCGATCGCGGTAGTCGTCGCCGGAGGTCTCGGGCATCTGCTGCGGCCGCTGCGGAACCCGCGGCTGCCGGTCCGGGGGTGGCTGCCCGGGCGGCGTATCGGAGCGCTGCCGACGTTCCTGCTGCATACGCCGCCGCCGTGACATAAGGATCCACAGCGGCAGCAGCACAAACGCGAAGGTGATAATGGTGTTAATCAGCTCTTCAATCGCCGCCATACGTACTCCGGGCAGGTGCTATTCCGGCTTCTGCGGCGACGACTGCTCCTCGCCGCTGATACTGTTGCGCATATCTGTGTCAGCCTGGATATTGCGCAGGCGGTAGTAGTCCATGATTCCGAGGTTACCGCTGCGGAACGCTTCGGCAATTGCCTTGGGAATCTCGGCTTCGGCCAGCACTACCTTGGCACGGTTCTCCTGCACCTGGGCCTTCATCTCCTGCTCAAAGGCCTGCGCGGCGGCACGCCGTTTTTCGGCTTCGGCCTGGAAGCGCCGCTTGTCGGCCTCGGCCTGGTCCGCCTGCAGCTTGGCACCGACGTTTTCACCTACGTCGATATCGGCAATATCAATCGAGAGGATCTCGAACGCCGTACCGGCGTCCAGTCCCTTCTCAAGCACGCCCTTGGAGATGTTATCGGGATTCTCCATCACCACCTTGTAGGTCTCCGAGGAGCCGATGGTGGTAACGATGCCTTCGCCAACACGCGCGATAATGGTTTCCTCGCGCGCGCCACCAACCAGCCGTTCCAGGTTGGCGCGCACGGTAACCCGCGCCTTGACGCTCAACTGGATACCGTCCTTGGCCACCGCTTCAATGGCAGCCTTACCCTTTTCCGGATCCGGGCAGTCGATGACCTTGGGATTTACGCTGGTCTTGACCGCTTCCAGCACGTCACGTCCGGCCAGGTCAATAGCTGCGGCGCGCTGAAAGCCCAGCGGGATGTTGGCCTTGTTTGCGGCCACCAGCGCCATGCTGACCCGTTTGACGTTACCCAGCGCCAGGTAGTGGGTCTCGAGTGCATCGGTGTCTATCGGAATCCCGGCCTTCACCAGCATGATACGCGAATCAACAATGATTCCGGCGGGGACTTTACGCAGCCACATCCCGATCAGGCGCGCGGGCCCGACTGGAGCTCCGGAAAGCAGTGCGCGGAACCAGAGTCCAAAGAACTTGAGAAAAAGGAACAAGAGACTGAGCCCGAGAACACCAACAACTACGTAGAGAATCAGAACTTCCATGTTAACTCCTTGTCTCATCCGGCGCCTCTTCAGCTGCCGGTTCTACCGCCCGGCGTACCACAATTCGGCTGCCTTCTACTCTGATCACCCGTACCCGGGTGTCTTTGTCTATGTATTCACTTGCACTGACAACACTGTACTTCTTCCCGTTGATTATCGCCACCCCCACCGGACGCAGGTCGGTGGCCGTCAGGCCTTCGGCGCCCTTGAGCTCGGCGTAGTTGGCTTCGGTGTACGATGTGTAGCCGCCGTCGGCGGTTTGACTGGAGCGGTTTATCAGCAGCTTGCCGATTGGAGAAGCGGGGAAAAGCCGGAACGCCGCCCACAGCGCCAGCGGCACAATCACCATTGCAGAAAAAAGGACGATGGTACCGTCAACCGGACCGCGCTGCGCGTAGGTCATTGCGATAGCGGCAATGATGCTGCCGCCGCCGCCCAGCGCGGCGATCATGCCAAAGGCCGGCACTACCATCTCAACCAGCATTGCCAGCACCCCTACCAGAATCAAGGCGTACGCTACCCACAGCGGCATGCTAGACCTTCCTCACCACCATGCGGTTCCCGCTCACCTCGGTAACCTCCACCTGCACGCCCCGGTCCAGGTACTCACCGTCAGCCTCGGCCTGCAGCAGCTCGTCATCGATTTCGATATTGCCAACCGGGCGCAAGGTTGTCAGCGTGATGCCGCGCTTACCCAGATAGCGTCCGGATACATCCGAATCCTGCACGCTGTAACCCAGCGCGGCGTCCTGCGTTGTCTGCAGCGCCAGGCGGTTGAATCCCGGTGCGCGCTTGAGCGCCATTGCACCGATACCAAACACCACAAACGCGCCGACGGCGCTGGCAAGTACCATCAGCAGGTTCTGCTGCAACACGCTCCACTGCCAGTCAAAGTCCGGCACAATAAAGTCCTGCTGCGCCAGAACCAGCGAAGACAGCATCAGTACAATACCCGAAATTCCGGCCACGCCAAAGCCCGGTATCACAAAGATCTCGATTACCAGCAACACTATCCCGAGCAGAAACAGGATCAGTTCCACCGATCCCACCTGGCCCAGCAGAAAGTTTCCGCTGAAGAGCACACTGAAGCACAGGATCGCAATCGTGCCCGGAATACCAAATCCGGGGCTGGTAACCTCAAAGAACAGCGCCCCCAGTCCCACCATAACCAGCAAACTGGTAAACGCCGCACCGGTCAGAAAGGCAACCAGCTGATCAGCGGTGCCGCGTTCCAGCAGCACTACGCTGTCCGCAGAAATCCCCAGAGACTGGTAGAGTTCTTCAAAGGTCGCCGGCGTGCCGGATGAAAGCCCAAAGCGCTCCATCTCACCGGCAGTCAGTGACAGAAGCTTGCCGGCTTCCGAGATTACCACGCCGCGTTCCACGCTGCGCCCGTCCTGCTCGGCGCGCCGCTCCAGCGCCTCGGCCTCATCCCGGGTGAGAATCTGCATCTCACCGTCTACAAACAGCTCGTGAACCTCTACCGCGGAGTCCACCATCGCCAGCGCTATCGGAATGGGGTAGCCGTTCTTCTCGGCCAGGGCGGCCATCTGCGTACGTACCGCGCTGACCGCTTTCTCATCGGCGGCCTGCGCGCCTTCGGGAGTCTGCAGCACCGGCGCCGCGGCTCCCATGGAGGTCCCCGGCGCCATGTAGATGGCATCGGAGGCCATGCCGATCAGCGCGCCCGCCGACCAGCTGACCCCGGTGCCCTCGGGGCGCAGACGAACGTAGGCTACGGTACGCATGTCCGACTGCGCACCGATAAGATTGGCTATCTGCAGCGCAGAGTCAACGCGACCACCGAAGGTATCGATGTCGAAGATTATGGTAGCGGCGTCAAGCCGCGACGCTTGCTCGATGCTGCGACGGATAAACACGTACAGCGGTGCATCGATATCACCATAAATGGGAATTATGACCGCCTCTGCCCGGCTGACCTCGTCGGCCGGTCGTGCGCTATCCTGCGCCAGAACCGGCATTGGGCCAAGCACGGCAAAAGCAGCTATCGAGATCATCAGACAAAATCGGTATATCATGGCAACTACGCGCTGTTTCCTCTTACCCGTAAGCTACGTCCGTGTCATCGGCTTTGTCAAGCAAAATGCACGGCCGGCACCAGACTTGCCGCAGCGCGGTCAGCGTGGTATCTTCAAGCGGCATGCTTGGAAAACCACAGGTCTACCGCTACGTAGTTGATATGCTGACTCCTGAGAACGCAGAGATCATTGCCAGGAGCCTGCGCATTATTCCCGATATCAGCGGGGTGGCGGTACACCCGAGGCGCGGCACCGTGGAGATCAAAGCCAGGCGTGACATGCAGCAACAGGTGCGCATGGCGTGCGATATTGCCAAAGCGCGATTCCGCACGCGCGTCTAGCAGCCCCCCGAAGTACGCGCCTGTCTCAACGCGGCATGTAGCCGCTGCCGCCGCGGCCGAAGCGTGGAAACAAGCGTTCTTCCTCGGCGCTGTAGAGTTCATCTATCGGAGGCGGTTGCGGAACGTAGTCTCGGCTGATTCCGGGGCTGAGCTCCTTGCGCCACGGATGCCTGGCGTGGCGATCCTCATATGGGATCCGGCGTACAATCTCAACCGTATTCTTGCCGTTTCGCTTGATATCGCGCACCACGCCAAACTGCCCCTCGCCGATGTAGCAGATCCGCTCACCCTCAGCCAACTGCTCCTGCTCGCTCAGCTTATCGATCACACTATCCAGGCGCGTTGGTTCGCCCGAACGCGGATCGGCTATCGCTGAATAGATATCGTCGATGGGTTCACCGGAGACAGGGCACGGCGGATAGTCGCGGTGCGGCGGCGGCTCCGGCATCCACGCCTTGTTGGGATCAAAAGTAGACTTATTTGAACGACGCGAGCGTCCGCCCTGCTTACCGCCGCGCGAACGTCCCCTGCGCGAGCTTCTCTGGCCCATACTGCTCTTTATCCTCTTACGGCACAGTATAGCAGATGAGGCGGGGTGCAAGGCAAGCGGCCGCTGGCGCTGCACCGCCCGGGCGCGCTACACTGGAATGGAGGAGGACTGCTATGATCGTACGACTGATTCGCGTGCACGTGAAACCGGATGCTCTGGAGGCGTTTGAAGAGGCCACACGCGCCAACCACCGCGGCTCAATAGCCGAACCCGGCGTGCTGCGCTTTGACGTACTGCGCAACCCGGACAGAGCCGGCGAGTACGTGCTGTGCGAGGCGTACGCGTCGCACCAGGCCACACTGAGCCACAAAGAGACCGCGCACTACGCCGAGTGGAAAACCGCGGTGGAACCGATGATGGCCGCGCCGCGCGAAAGCCAGGCGTTTGAGGTAGTTGAGCCGACCGCTGAAGAGGCGTGGCGCGTTAGGTAGGCCGCTGCGGCAACCGCATGCGATAGACTGCGCGCCCTTCGTAGGTGCCGATCGGCTTGAACAGAGATCGCAGCTTCTCGGGCATCCGCTGATAGACGTGGCTGGTCAGCGTGAAATTGCCCGGCAAAGTGAACTTCTGTCCCAGGTGATGCACGTAGTTGATCGAGTCCGAGACAATGTGGGCGGTATCGCCCTTATTCTGGTAGACCGTGTTGCCGAGGTGCAACGAGAAGCGATACGACAGGCTGGTCTTGAGATCGAACTGCTCGATGTTATCCAGCGGGCGGTTGAGAATCATCCGGATACACGGCAGGACCGCCTGGCAGGTTTGACCGTCAAACGGGAACAGCACTACTCCGCCAAAGTCACGCCAGATCCATAGACGCCCCTGGTAGTGAGCGCTGGCCCGCTCCAGCAGCCGCTGGAACGAGCCCACAACCGACATTGTGTAGCGTTCACTGGTGCGGTTGGCGTAATCAACAACATTGTCGAGTTCGGCAAAGAGCATGTAGAAAGAGTACTCTTTGCCCGCTCGTACGCCGCTCCAGTCTGCCCCGGAAACCACGAGTGCGCGTCCATCTATGGTGGTATCCACCGCCTTGTCCAAACGCCCGGGCTGGATCACAGCATCAGGGTAGGTGTTGGAGACAAACTCTGCAATCTCGTCAATGCGCCTGGGCGACACGCCCTCGGCAAACAGTGATCGATTGACGTAGTCAACCGCACCGGAACGCAGCAGCGCCGCCGGATCGCTGATGCGGTTTGCGGGATCAATCACGCTGTGCGGCACGTCGCTGAGCCGGGCCAGCTGCCGCAGCAGCCGGGTGCCGGCGCTCTCGCTCATATTCCCGATGTCAACATAGACCAGCGCGTTGGTGCGCCCGTTGCGCAACCAGCCGCGCAGCTCGTCAACCGGGTGATAGCGTACGCTGTGCTTACGGCTGCGTTCTATCGCGCCAAAGCAGTTACGGATTCTGTTGTTGTCGGAAAAGACTACCAGGTCCATTGCATTGTCAACTTTTGTCTCGCTAGGTCTCGAGCCTCACCGCATAACGATAACACGCCGCATCGCTGCTGCCGCCAACTGCAGCAAACCACGATTCCAGCAACGGGTCAAGATTGAAATAGACCGTATCGGATATGGTCAGTGTATCGGGCAGAGCCAGGGTGGATTCGATCTGGTACACCTTCTTCATCGCCATGCTCTTGATATCGTCGATATTGCTGCGATACTCACTTGGACCGCTGTGCACCGCAAGTCGTACACGAATCGGCTCATCGAGTGGGCATTCGAGACGGTTGTAGAGAAAGAGCTCGCGCAGCAGCTCCATTCCCGAGTAGACCGCGGCAGCGTTGACGTCGTCGCTGTAAAACGCCGCCAGCCCACCGTCTCCCTCCCACGACCAGAGCCGTCCGTTACGGCTGTTGAGAATCGACTGGATCAGACGCCGCAGATCTGCGTAGGCCTGCATCACGGTCTGCTCATCGTACTCGCGCACCAGGCGCGAGTTTCCCACCACATCGAAGCGCAGAAATGCAAAACTGTGCACGTCCCCCTCGCGGATGACTCCCCAGTTGGGCGTCTGCTGCAGGCTGGCGTTCTCGATGAAGATCTGGTTCTCGGTATCGTAGGTCAGTCCCAGCTCCAGCATCTCACCCAGGATCTCGTCGATGCGGTGAATGCGCAGACTGCGGCCGACAAAGCCGTTGCGGTCAATAGCAACCAGCATCCCGACAAACGGCAGCAGCATCGACGCGTCTATCAGATCAACCACGATCTGGCGCGCGGCATCGTAGTCGGGGATTGGCACGCTCTCGGGAAAACCGCAGCGCTGGTGCAGATCGTAGTCTCCCAGGATGCGCCGTGCAATCTCTACCATCGTCTTGACATCCATAGAATGGGTCAACGCGCGGATGCACAGGTTTCGCAAGCGGGAGCGTACACGCATATATACACACCGTAGCACATTTTACGCTTCAGTGAGAATAGGATCAAATTGATGACCGCAGTGCTGGACATTTCAGAAAAATATGCCAGACTGTAGTATGATCATGCGAGAGAGATCCCTACGGGAGGCTACATGAAAAAGAACGAGCGGGTACTTCTTGTTGTACCCCTGGCAATCGCAGCACTGTTTGCGTTTCTCAATGCCATCAACGCGCTCGATGTTGTGGAGATGCGCCTCTACGACGCATTGCTGCACGTCAAGCCGCCGTTGGAACAGCACGAATCAATCGTACTGCTGAACATCGATGACGATGCAATAGCCAACGTGGGCTTCTGGCCCTGGAGCCGCGACATTGTAGCCGACGGCCTGGTTCTGATGCGCGAGTTTGAAGCCGCTTACGCCATCCTTGATATCGAGTACGTAGAGCGCAGCCCGCTCGGCGTAGACTCCGAGCTGCTGCGCGAAGAGATCCCGGTACTGTTCACGCGCGAGTTCAGCGAGATCCGCCAGAGCATGCTCGACCTCTTCTCCGCGCTGGCTTCCGGTGCAATTTCGATAGAAGACGCCGAAGACTTTGTGTTTGACCTGGCCGATATAACCGAACAGACTCAGGCGCGCCTGCTGAATACGGTGCACGACATCGCCCGCGACAACGACGAGTACTTCGGCCAAACGGCGCGCTTCAACGGCAGGACCTTCTTCACGGTCAACATGCTGCCCCGGGTTGACCCGGCGGTCCCGGATGAACTGGTACGCTACACGCACCAACACTTCGCGGTACCCAACACCAGCGAGCAGCTGCAGGCCAATTCGCCGTTTGTGCAGGCCGGTGGAATCAGACCTACCATCCTGCCGATCATGCGCAACGGAATCGGCGTAGGGTTTCCCAACGTAGTGATCGATAGCGACGGGGTGCGGCGCAGGGTGGAACTAATGATCGAGCACGATGGATCGTTCTTCGGCCAGCTGGCGCTCTCACCGCTGCTGCACTGGCTGGGCCGGCCCGAGATGCAGGTCCAGGACAACCACCTGGTACTGCGGGATGCCCAATACCCCGATGGCGAGGTGCACACCGTGCGTATTCCAATGGTTGACGGCAGCCGCATCCTGATCAACTGGCCGCGTGCTACCTTCGATGACAGCTTCCGCCACCTGTCCTTCTGGGAGCTGACGCGCAACACCCGGCTGGAAGAGAACCTGCTCCACAACCTGAACGCAATGGCCGACGCCGGCTACCTCTCTTTCTACGATGCAGAGTTTGACATTCTGCAGGCCTACGACTACGCAGAGCAGATCAAGGCCGATGTAATGGACAACGGCAACGGCGAGCTGATCGAAGAGTACCGTTACGTGCGCGAGATGATGCTTGCCGAAACCGAGCGCTTTCTCGACCAGGCAACCGAAGACGCCATTCTGGCCGAAATAGAACGCATTCTGGCGGTTGAGGATCTGCCGCCGGACCTGCGCCAGGACTACACGCCGTTGCTGGATGAGGTTCCGGCGCTCTTCGAGAGCACGCGCGAAACCCACGATCTGCTGATGCAGTCGCGCGAAACGCTGCAGCGCGAACTGGCCGGTGCGTTTGCCTTCATCGGCTTTACCGGAACCGGAACCACCGATATCGGGGTCAATCCTTTTGAAGAACAGTACATGAACGTTGGTACGCACGCGGCGGTTGCCAATACCATTCTGCAGCGCCGCTTCCTGTCGGTACTCTCGCCGTGGTATTCGGTGGCCGCGGCCTTTGTACTGGCGCTGCTGGTGACGCTGCTGGTGCGCAAGCTCAATCCGCTGTGGGGGATCATAGTCGGACTGGTATTTGTTCTGTTGATTGCTGCCGCGGGGGCCTACTTCTTTGTGGCTACCGGCACCTATCTACCGCTGGTCACACCAACGCTGACCGTGTTTCTGACCTTCATGGTGCTGACGCTGATCAAGTTCCTGCAGACCGCGCACGAACGCAGCTTCATTCGCAATGCGTTTGGCCACTACCTTTCCGCTGATGTTATCAACGAGCTGCTGGACGATCCAACCAAGCTCAAGCTGGGCGGCGAGAAGAAACACCTTACCGCGTTCTTCACCGACGTCAAGGGCTTCTCGGGCATCTCGGAGCAGCTCGATCCAACCGACCTGGTACGGCTGCTGAACAACTACCTGACCGAGATGAGCGACATCATCCTGGATCTGCGCGGCACCATAGACAAGTTTGAGGGCGACGCGATTATCTCGTTCTTTGGTGCGCCCATCGCCTACCAGGATCACGCGTCGCGCGCCTGCCGCGCCGCAGTGCTGATGAAGCGCGCCGAGGCGCGGCTCAACCAGCAGGTGCTCGAGCAGGGTCTGAGCCCGTCTCCGCTGTTGACGCGCATCGGCATCAACACCGGTGAGATGGTGGTTGGCAACATGGGCACCGCGCAGAAGATGGATTACACCATGATGGGCCACGCGGTCAATCTGGCAGCGCGGCTGGAGGGGGTAAATAAGCAGTACGGCACGTGGCTGCTGGCAAGCGAGATGACGCGCAACGAAGCCGGTGACGACTTTGTCTTCCGCATGATGGATCGCGTACGGGTGGTAGGCGTCACCGAACCGGTGCGCCTGTACGAGGTAGTCGACGAGGTCGATCATATAGATGCACGTACCCGCGAGGTGCTCGACATCTATCACGAGGGGCTGAAGATCTTTGAACAGCGCGACTGGGAAGCGGCACTCAAGCGCTTCCAGGAAGCGCTCAACGCACATGCTGAAGACGGCCCGTCAAAGGTGTACGCCAAACGCTGCCGCGAGTTCATCAAGAAGCAGCCACCGGACAGCTGGGACGGCGCGTTCAATCTCACCGAGAAGTAGCGCACGCGCGGCCGGCCGCGATGACGGAGGAAGATATGCACACCCGCACACTAGGCAACTCTGAATTGAGCGTATCGGCGGTAGGGCTTGGGACCTGGGCCAGTGGAGGGGATTTCTGGGGCCAGGTTGATGACCGCCAGTCAATCCGCGCCATGCAGGCCGCCATAGACCACGGTATCAATCTCATCGATACCGCGCCGGCCTACGGCGACGGCCACGCAGAAGCGTTGGTTGGCCGCGCAATTGCCGGCCGGCGTGATCTGGTAGTTGTGGCAACCAAGCTTGGTGTACTGCGCGAAGGCGAGCGGTTCATCCATAACCTCGAGCCGCAGTCGGTACGGCGCGAGGCGGATGACTCGCTGCGCCGGCTGGGCGTAGACACCATAGACCTCTACCAGATCCACTGGCCCGACAAGAAGACCCCGATTGAGGACACGCTGGGTGAGCTCAAGCGCCTCCACGACGCCGGTAAATTTCGCTATCTGGGGGTTTCTAATTTCAAGCCGGCGCTGATGGACGCCGTGCGCCGCGAGTTCCAGCTGGTCAGCCTGCAGCCGCCGTACTCGCTGTTGAACCGCAAGATCGAATCGCATCACCTGCCCTACTGCCGCCGCCACGGCATCGGTACCCTGGGTTACGGCAGCCTGGCCGCCGGCGTGCTCAGCGGCAAGTTCCGCGAGATCCCCACGCTTGCACCCGGTGACAAGCGTGCGCAGTTCTACGACGTTTTCCGCGAACCGCTATGGAGCGCCATCCAGCGCCTGCTGGACACCCTGCGCGGGATTGCCGACGAGCGCGGCCGCCCGGTGGCCCAGGTTTCCATCAACTGGGCGCGGCGCGAAGGCGGGGTCACCTGCGCGCTGGTGGGCGCCAGAGACGTTGAGCAGGCGGTCAGCAACGCCGGCGCCGGCGAGTGGGAGCTCTCAGAGGACGAAATCAAACGCATTGAGCACGCTTACAAGCAGCACCTGGCAGCCCTGTTGTGAGCGGCCGGCCCGCGCTCAGCGGAACGTCAGCGAGTACTCCAGCGTGTTGCGCACGGTCAACAGGCGCACCACCGGAATCTCAAAGATTACGCGGTTGCCTTCGGTGCGGCCGCCGCGCTGGCTGACAATAGTGCCTTCAGGCTCGATAACCACGCGAATTGTAGCGCTGCGGATAACCGAGGCAATCGGTGTCTCACGCTGGTACTCCTCCAGCGCCCACGCCAGGTAGTCAACGTAGTCGGCCTCGCGCATCGGCTGGTCGACCGGCGGCAGCAGAATATCGGCCAGCATCGAATCCGACGCCGGCGAGAATCCCATCAGGGCACGCACGCTGTGCGGAGTCAGGCGGATCTGCAGCCTGCGCTGGTCGCCGTCTTCGGCAAAGCTGAATACCTCGCGCACCGCGCCCTGCTGAGCATCAAATACGCGCGCAATATCGGCAAAGCGCAGCCGCAACCGCAACTCGCCGGCGCTGGGCGCAGTAGCCGACAGCAGCTCCAGCCCCGGCTCTTGCGCAAAACGCGCTTCCAGCGCCTGCAAGTCGAAAATCTCCATTGATGCGCCGGCAAAACCGGAAAGGTCGGCCAGGTACTCAATCAGAACGCGGTGCAACTCAACATTGACGGTTGCTTCACCCGCTCCGCTGCGCGACAGCGTGACTTCCTGACGGACCGAGCAGGCACTCAGCAGCAGCACAACCGCGGCTGCAGCTGCAAGATGGTATTTCATTACTGTAGAATGTAGCGCGCAGCGGTTGATAATACCACAGTCGCGTGCAGCCGCCGGCGCTTGCGCTGCATTGCGCAGCACCGTTATAGTCTGGACATTGTGAGGCACGCAGTGACGCACGCATATCGCGGGGCGGACATCAGGATAGTCCCGGTTTCAGTCTCCAGCCCGCGCACGCTGCGCGAGTTCTGTGACTTTCCCAAGCGGCTCTACCGCAACTGCCCCTACTGGGTGCCGTGGTTTGACCGCGGATTGCAGCGCATTGTAGAGCGGCGCCACTCGTTCTTTGAGCACTCGGACGGAGACTGCTTCCTGGTACAGCGCTCAGACGCCGCGGCGCGCACTGTCGGACGGTTTGCCCTGCTGGAGCCGCGGCGCTTCAACCAGTTCCGCAGCAAGCGCGACGCGCGCTTCTATTTCTTTGATATCGAGAACGATCCGAGCGCCTCCAGCGCGGTCTTTGAGTTTGCCGCCCAATGGGCCCGGAGACGAGGTTTGACGCGCCTGATCGGTCCGCAGGGCTTCTCGGGCTTCACCGGCGCCGGAATCCTGATCCACGGCTTTGACCGGCCGGCGGCCATGACGATGATGAACTACACCTTCCCCTACTACCGCGATCTGTTAGAGGCAGCCGGATTCAGCAAGTACAAGGACTTCTACTCCGCGGAGTTGATTGCGGCGCAGTTCACACCGTCGGTCAAGCAGCAGCGCGTGATGGAGCTGGTGATGAAGCGCAACCGTTTCTCGGTGCCGCAGTTCCGCAACAAACGCGAGTTCCGCGCCGCGGCGCTGGAGATCGGGCGCATTTACAATCAGTCCTGGCAAGACCACGAAGAGTTTGTGCCGCTGACCGAACGCGAACTGACCGAACTGGTAGACGATCTCCTGCTGGTAACCGATCCTGGCCTGATCAAGGTGATGCACCGCGACCCACCGCGTGATACAGATGGCACGCCGCGGGAACCGGAGGTGGTAGGCTTCATCCTGGGTTTTCCGGACCTGACACAGGCGCTGCAACGCGCCGGCGGCCGCCTGAATCCGCTCAACCTGTGGCGCATTCTGCGCCAAAAGAGACGCACGCGCTGCTTCATCATCAACGGCGTGGGGATCCTGCCCGAGTACCGCAACCAGGGCGGCACCACACTGCTGTTCTCTACTCTCGAGCGCAGCCTGCGCCGCCGCGGCGTGATCAGCGCTGAAATGACCCAGATTGCCGAGACCACAGAGCTGATGCTGGCCGCCATGCGCGACCTCGGCGGCCGCGTCTACAAGACCCACCGCGTCTACCAGCGGCTGCTGTAGGCCCGATCGCGGTTGGGAGAAGCGCGCCGCTCACTGCCGGTAGCGGTCCGCCAGCGCGCGGTAGCGCGCCGCCTCAGCGCTGCGGCCGCGCCTGGCGGCACCGGCGGCGTAGATCGCGCACTTGCGCGCCAGCTCGGCGCACGCCAGGCGCTGCAACCCGGCCGGCTGCGCCGTGACCGCAATCTCCGGCTGCAGGAAATAGCCGTTCCGAACCAGCTGCAGCAGACCATCGATGCGGAAGCGTTCGATATGGCCGTACTTCGCGGAGAGCTGATCACCGTGGCCGGCGCGTTTCTCCACCAGCGGCTGGTCAACGTAGGCCACCGGGTACCGCGCAGTTACACGCAGCCAGAACTCGTAGTCTTCGGCTATCTGCATGTCGCCGCGGAAACCACCCAGCTGGACGTAGAGGTCTCGGCGCATCATGACCGTTGACGGGCCGATGATGCACTTCACCAATGCATCCGGAAAGACCGTGCCGCTGCGGCTGTGAGTCTGGCCGGCCTGCGAAACCTCGCGGCCATTGCGCAACCAGCGCTCGCGGGTGTGGACCAGCGGCGCATCCGGATTGTCCGCGGCACAGCGCAGCTGCAGCTCCAGCTTGTGCGGCAGCCAGATATCATCCGAGTCCAGCAGCGCGATCCAGTCGCCGCTGCAGAGATCCGCCCCGGCGTTGCGCACCGCTCCCGGACAGCCGCAGTGCGCTATGCGCCGGTAGCGCAGACGCGGGTCCAACCCCGTCAGCCGCGCGGCGCGTGCAGCGTCTATGTC
The DNA here is from genome assembly GCA_007693325.1 of Spirochaetaceae bacterium. Taxonomy (GTDB): domain Bacteria; phylum Spirochaetota; class Spirochaetia; order DSM-27196; family PWMO01; genus PWMO01. The sequence goes on along the minus strand of REDW01000073.1, from coordinate 9,705 downwards.
TGTTGATCCATCGTCCACCACAATAACCTCGTGCGGCGCTGCCGTCTGCGCCAGCACGCTCTGCAGCGCCTGGATCAACATGTCATAGCGGTTGTAGACCGGGATAATCACCGAAACGGACGCATACATCCTGGCCGGTACTATAGCGCGGTTTTTGCTTTCCCCTCCAGTGGCCACAGTGTATTATTGGTGCAGTACAACCCCAATGGAGGAAGCCATGTTAACAGAAGGAACAAAGGCGCCGGCTTTCACGCTGCCAAACCAGGACGGCCAGCAGGTTTCGCTTTCAGACTTCAGCGGCAGGAAAGTGGTGGTCTACTTCTATCCCAAAGATGATACCCCCGGCTGCACCAAAGAGGCGTGTAGCTTCCGCGACAGCCACCAGGCCATTCTGGACAGGGGCGCGGTGGTACTGGGCATCAGTGCAGATGACCCGGCCGCACACGCCCGGTTCCGCAGCAAGTACCAGCTGCCCTTTGACCTGCTGAGCGATCCGGACAAAGAGGTCATCCAGGCCTTCGGCGCCTGGGGCCAGAAGCGCAGAGACGGCAAGACCTACGAAGGGATTCTGCGCTCTACCTTTGTAATAGATCAGGACGGCACGGTTATCAAGGCGTTCCCCGACGTGAGTCCGGCAGAGCACGCCGCAGAGGTACTGCAGGCGTTATAGCGCCCGCCGGGGTGTCATCACCAGGCTTCGTGCCAGTTCGCTTGACACGCGGCGGATAGCGTCTATACTTCGTATATAGTTACTAACCGTACGTTAGCAGTCGAAGGGAGAAGGAAAGATGCGAGCAATCAGCAAAGTGGCCCCTGACTGGTGGGACTATACAACGCTGGATCAGGAAATCCTGCGCGACGCCGCGCGCCTCAGCGCCGACGACATCCTGCAGTTGTCGCGGCCCGGGTTCAGCGTCAGGTTCTACGACACCATAGAGCAGTTCTACGCTGCCGAGGCGCTGGAGTACGTCCACACCTGGATGCAGGCAACCGAGAATGAGCCCACCGGCATCTGCGGACCGATTGGGCCCACAGCCCAGCTGCCGATTGTGGCTCAGATTGTCAACGAGCTCCAGATCAACCTGCGCCACGCCCACTTCTGGGGCATGGATGAATGGCTGGTGGGAGACAAAGAGATGGATCCCGAGAATCCAATCAGCTTTGCACACACAGACCGGGCTCTCTGTTTCGACCGCATCGACCGCAAACTGCGCATGCCGCAAGAAAACATCCATTTCCCAACCGTCTCGGGCATGGACCAGTTCTCGGCATCGTTTGACAGCATTCGCTGCATGGTCATGCAGGGCGGACAGGGCGAGGTCAAGCACTGGGCGTTCAACGATCCGCCCAAACGGGAGGGTCAGTACACCGACGCTCCCCCGTCAGCGCAGGAATTCCGCAAACTCGGCACTCGAATGGTTGACCTTCATCCACTGACGCTGATTCAGAACGCACGAACCTCGGTTGGCGGGATTGTATCGGACATTCCCGGTCGGGCCATCACCGTTGGACCGCGGGAAACCTGGAAATCGGACAGAGTATCGATCTGGCATCCCGGATACCACGATAACGCCTTTGGCATCCGTCTTACCGCGCTGATGATTTCCAAGCGCATTCCCGACAGCTCCGTGCCGATGTCACTGCTGGCCGACCATCCCGACGTTCAGTTCAGCTATCTGCGCCCGGGAATCGGCAGCTGCCGGCCGGACATGCAGTAGGAGAACGGTTATGCCCGGTCGCGTGTTCGCGCTGGCCTGCCATCCGGACGATATTGAGTTCATGATGGCCGGTACGCTCTTTCTGCTGCGCAACAGCGGATGCGAGCTTCACTACATGAATCTGGCCAACGGCTGCCTGGGGTCCGCGGAGCTCGACAAGAACGAGACCGCCCGCGTCCGCCGGATCGAGGCTATGCGTGCAGCTGAATACCTCGGCGCAACCTTCCACGAGAGCCTGGCCGAGGACCTGGGGGTATTCTACACACCCGAGCTGATAGCTAAGCTCACCGCCGTTGTACGGCGGATCGAGCCGGATATCGTGCTTCTGCCTTCGCCCGAAGACTACATGGAAGACCACATGAACACCTCTCGCCTGGGTGTGACAGCCGCCTTCTCGCGCGGTATACCGAGCTACGTAACCGATCCGCCGCAGGCGGCAACCTTTCAGGACGTATTCCTGTACCACGCATTGCCGTACGGCCTTACCGACGGCCTGCGGCGCACCATAGTCCCGGATTTCTTCATCGATATATCGAGCGTGATCGAAGAAAAACTGAGCATGCTGGCCTGTCACCAGAGCCAGCGCGAATGGCTCGATCGCACCCAGGGGTTGAGTTCCTACCTGGAGACCGCGCGCCAGATGTCACATTCAGTAGGGGCAATGTCGGGCCGCTTTGCGCTGGCCGAGGGGTGGCGCCAACACGCACACCTCGGTTTCTCGACAACCGACCGGGATCCGCTCGGTGAGATCCTGGCAGACCACCACGCTGCTGCGGCCGGGGCGCGCTAGAGCCGCACGCTGTGCCGCCGTCAGATCCGATACGGGTACTTGCCCAGCAGCAGTGACTCGATAGCCATATGCGAGGCGCCGATCACCCCGGCGTCCTCGCCCAGCGTTGAGACAACAATCTCGGGCAGTTGAAAGGGCACCGATACCCGCACCGCCTCTCGGACAGGTTCCAGGATCAGCTTCTCAAATCCGGGCAGACTGCAGATTTCGCCGCCAAACACCACAATTTCGGGATTGATGGTCACAATCAGGTTGACAATAGCCGCCGAGAGCAGCCGCGCGATACCGTGCACAATCTCGCACGCAACCTCATCCCCCTCCAGCGCTGTACGGCACACCAGGGCCGGGGTAACACCATCGGAGTCTCTCGCGGCACGCTCGCTGATCAGCGTCGCTCTATTCTGCTCGATTGCCTGCAGCGCCAATGTGCGCATTGCCTCAATCGAAGCGCGTTGCTCCAGCGGCCCCTCGGTTTGACTGATCCGCCCCAGGTCTTCGGGGGCCAGCACCATGTACCCGAGCTCGCCGCAACCGCCGTTGACACCGCGAATGAGCTGGTTATCGATAATGATTCCTGCACCTATGCCGGACGAGACCTCGACAAAGACCAGGTCGTGATGATGGCGTCCCTGGCCGTACTGGTTCTCGGCCAGCGCCGAGAGATCGACATCGTTCTCTACGTAGACCGGGACGTTGAAGCGCCGGGAAAGGACCTGCTTCAGATTGATGCCGCTGAGGTTGGAGAACAGCACAGCGCTGGTCAGCCGAGCCGATCCGGCCTCCACAATTGCCGGAACCGCAACGCATATGGCCTGCAACTGCGGGACTATCGCTGCTTCGGTTTGGCGTAGACGGGCATCGGCTTGCTCGAGAAACCGCTCTATTTCAAGAATCAGGTCGCGGGGCACGTTGGTGCTCTCGGCGAGGCGCATACCGCACCAGCGGTCCAGCATCACCCCCCGATAATCGAACAATCCGATTCTGAGGTTGCCCTTGAGCAGGTCCATACCTATCACGCACCCTTTCGCCACGTTGAGACTGACGGTTACCGCCTTCTTGCCGCTGGCGGTACGGATCGGCTCGGACTCAACCACGTAGCCGCGCTCCATCAGTTTTTCAATTGCCCGTGACACCGCCGGCGCACTGATGCTGAGATCGCGTGAGATCTGTGCCCGATAGACCGCGCTGCGTTCTCGCAGGTAGTTGAAGATAATCGAGATGTTGATCTCGTTCTGAAAATTGGCATTGGCCGTCTTGCCAAACCGCACCGCGCCGGCTACGCCCATGTTACTGACCTCGCCGGGGTGAAAAAGATCCCTGATTGCAGGCATCGCCGGCAGCCATGATCAGCGTGCCAAACCGCTCGGGCTGGTGAAAATCGAGCCTGTCCCCGATCGGAGACCAGCTGGCCCAGTGGGGGTGGCTGGTGTTGTCAGCGCATTTGTAGAAGTTGCCACGCCATGTTCCGGCCGGTTCAACGCGATGTCCCACGTAACGTTCCAGCATCCGCAACGGAATGCGCAGCACCACCGACCACTCAACCGGATGCGTTATCTCAGGCTCAACCACCTGCGGCAGCGTGTGCGATACTACGATTCCCTCTGCATCGTGGTGCGCCACCGGCCGGTAGCGTTCAAACCCGTCATCCGTGCGCCGCCAGTCCTCGATGTAATACAGCAGCAGCGTTCCGCCGCAGTTGACCTCAAAGTTGAAATATCCGCCCCGCGCGGCGGGCTGGACAAAGAACTCAACGCAGCTGTCGCTGCATACCGGATCAAGATATCTGGTGCACACCGAACGGACATAGCGGTCCTGCACATCGAAACGCACCCACAAACTGTGCGCTGCGCTCACGGCCCGGGCGGTGGTCAGCGGGCGGTGATCCGAGCTTGCCGGATGGAAGCAGCCAACGCGCAGGGGCTCTGCAAGCGCCCACTCGGGCTTCTCACCGGTAGCCGCTATTGTGTAGCACCTTGGCTCCGGTAAACCCGGATGTTCATCAACCCTTGACGGCGCCACTGGCAAGCCCGGCAACCAGCTGTTTCTCAATCAGATAGAAGAGTACCAGTACCGGAATCAGCGCCAGAAAGGCCGAGGTTGTCAGCAGCTCCCACTGCGTGGACCACCGCCCGACAAACTGGTAGATCCCCAGCGTCAAAGGCATCTTGGCGCGGGCATTGATGAACGTCAGCGCAAACAGAAACTCATTCCACGCCGTAATGAAGTTGTAGATCATGACCGTCACCAGCCCGGGTGCCGCAATCGGCAGCATAACGCGCAGGAGGGTTCCAACACGGCTGCACCCGTCAATCCGGGCAGCTTCTTCGATCTCGGAGGGAATTGCGCTGAAGTAGCCGGTCATCATCCAGGTTGCAAAGGAGATGGTGAACACGGTGTTTGCCAGGATAAGCCCGGTGTAGGTGTCTATCAATTGGGCCCGCGCAAAGATTCTGAACAGCGAAATAACCACAATCACCGGCGAGAACATCTGTATCGCCAGCAGCAGATACATCACGGCCTTGCGCCCGAGGAATCGCAGCCGCGCTACAGCGTAGGCTGCGGGAACACTGACCAGGATGTTCAATGCCATGGTACCGAGGGCCACAATCAGGCTGCTGCGAAAATAGAGCAGCAGATGGTACTCGATCCAGACCCTGGTAAAGTTGGCAAACGTCAGGTTTCTCGGGATCCAGGTAGCCGGAACAACATAGATCTCCTGGCTCGATTTCAGCATTGTTGAAACCATCACAAAGAACGGAAAGAGCATCAGCCCCAGCAGCAGCAGGGTCAGTAAGATCACCAACGGCCGGTTGCGCGTGCGCCAATTACTCATAGGTCCCGCTCCTGGCGAAAGAACATCCTGGCATAGATCAGGCTCAGCATCGTGAGTATTACAAACGTGACTACCGCCATTACCGCGGCTCTGGAGAACCGCAGCCATTCAAAGCCATGCTTATACACCGCGGTGATAAGTATTTCGGTACTGGTTCCCGGGCCGCCTTTGGTCAGGATAAAAACGGTGTTGAAATCGTTGAATGTCCAGAGAGAAGAGAGCATGGTTGCGATCAGGATCAGATGCCGGATCCCCGGAATAGTAATGTGAACGAACTTCTGCGTTGCATTGGCGCCGTCGATGTCACCTGATTCATAGAGATCGCGTGAAATGGCCTGCATTCCGGCCAGGAAGATGAGCGCCATGAAGGGGACGCCAACCCAGATATCAACCCAGATGGTCGAAATGAAGGCGGATGTCGGAGCACCAAGCCAGACCGGCGGGTTAGTCCAGATTCCGGTTGCGCGCAGGGTCTGGTTGAGCAGTCCAAACTCATGGTCATAGACCCACTTCCACAGCATCGCGCTTATTGGAACCGAGGACGCCCAGGGGATGATAAACAGCATGCGTGCCGTTCTGCGTCCGGTGTATTCCACATTCAACACCAGCGCAATGATCATTCCCAGTACCGCTTTGACTACTACAGCCAGAACAGTCCACACAGCGGTCCGAACCGTGGTCTCCCAGAAGACGCGTGTGGAGAAGACCTCGAGATAGGCCGCCATACCGGCAAACTCCTGCAGCCTCCCGAGCCTGTCCGTGCGATAGAGCGACATCATGAAGACATAGGCAATCGGATAGACCATCAGCGATAGCAGAAGCACTACTGCGGGAAGCATCAGCAGGTAGGCGAGTTGAGCTTCCTTGTTCCAGTATCGCGATCTCAAACTTACTGTACTAGCGCCCACGTTTGCGCCTCCCATCGCGTTCAACAGAGCGTGGCTGCGTGACCGCACGCTGAAGCGGCACCCACCACATCGCACGGTGGGTGCCGTTCATACGTAACAGAGAACAGCGCGATGCAGAATCAGAATCCGCGCATGCGGTCAATCTGGCGTGCAGCATCATCCAATGCCGCCTGGGGCGTTGCCTGACCAAGATACGCCGCGGTAACGGCATCCCAGACAATGTCGGTGACTTCAGCAAACCCTTCCATCAGCGGCCACGGCTTTGCGGTCACGGCTGCCTCATTCAACGCCTCGTACAGCGGAGTCTGGAATTGCGGCAGTTCAGCCGCCGAGGCGGTTACCGGCGGGAACCCGATCAGCTCATCGAAACGCGCCTTCCACTCATCCTGATAGAAGAAGTCAATAAACTTACCGGCGGCTTCCTTGTTGGCCGCGTCCTTGAAGATCACCAGCGAGTCGGTTATCACCAGCGGCGTTGAAGGTGTACCTTCAAAGCCGGGGATCTGAGCGTACTTCACATCAAAGGTTGCCCCGGCATCCGCAAGCGCCGATTCCACCCAGGCGCCAATCATGACGTATCCTGCCCGGCCACTGTAGAACACCGGATGCGCTTCCATGCGGGTAGTTGCCATGAATCCCGGAGGCACCACTTCGTCCTCGGTTGCCAGCTGGACCATGAACTCCAGCGCCTTGACGCCGGCCGCTGAATTGACGGTGCTGCGGCCGTAGGTCCCATCGGGCTCCATCTCAAAGAAATCGCCGCCGGCGGCGTAGAGATAGTAGGCAAAGTCGGTCAGCTCGGTGTGCTTGCGCCCGGGCATAATCAGACCGTAGCGGTCATCGGTAGTGACGCGCAGCGCCTCGGCACGCATCTCTTCCATGGTAGCCGGTACCTTGTCGGTTATCTCGGTGTTGATTGCAAGAATCCTGGCCCCTGCCGCCACCGGCAGCCCCATCAGCCGGCCCTCGATGACCGCCTCTTTGGTTCCAGGCAGGATGTTATCGATGGTTGCCTGACTGACATAGTCTTCCATCGGTACTATGGCATCGAGCTCCATGAACTCCAGCGCCCAGCGGGTACCGATAACCGATACCTCAGGCGGTCGACCGCCGGCAAGCGAGGTGGTTATGCGGTCGTACATCTGGTCCCACGGAACCGGCACAATATCCAGGTTGATGTCCGGATGCGCCGCCATGAAAGCGGACTGCAGCTCGGCGCGATACTCCTCTGTCAGCCCGTCGTACAACGCCCACAATACGGTTACCGTAGGTTTGGCTTCTTCACGCTGCCCACCCGCGTAGAGCACCGTAGTGAGCAGAAGCAACACCATCACCAGGACCCCGATTGATCGCATTCTTCTCATATCCCGTCTCCTTATTTGTGCCGCGAACCCGGCCGTGCCGGTGGTCTCGCGACGTTTGAATCGAACAGAAAGCCTACCGATACACGGTAATTAACTTACTGTTAGCTGGTAGTATAAACTGTTGAGTTCGGCTGTCAAGGATTATTGACGCCAATTGACAACTGCTGACACCGCAGGTACCATGCAGTGACCATTGAGGGGTTGAGGGGGCCGCATCGACAGATCGAATCTTCTCCGCAGCGTCTATTTTGATTCACCCGATTACATTCCAGTGGTTTTTCACATAAACCTGGCGTGCTGGGACCATTACCCGCGTAACCAACTGGCCCGGCTGGTGGAGAACCATCCGTCTCTGTTTCCCGACGGCGTCCCGGATTTTGTCAGCAGGTCTGAACCGGTTCCCTACCCCGCGTGGGCTCTGAAAGACTCCCCCTGGACCGATCCGTGGGGCTGCCGCTGGGAGACGTCTATCAGCGGGTTCATCGGCGCGGTCAACCAGCACCCGCTGCAGGACCTGGACCGGATAGCCTCGTTCACACCGCCGGACCCCGATCAAACAACCCACTGGTATCCGGTCACGTGGCACAAAGGGACCGCTCCCCACGGCGGCTCAATCGGATTCTTTGATTGCCTGAGGTCAGGCGAGATTGGCCACGGCCACACGTTTCTGAAACTGGTTGATCTTGTGGGATACCAGACCGCTCTGCTGGCCCTGGTTGACGACGATCCGCGGATCTCCAGGCTGTTGGCCATGCTGGAAGAGTTCAACCGTGGCCTGGTGGAGCGTTTCATCGAGTACGGTGAGGTGGAATGGCTCGGCTACGCTGAAGACCTCGGCATGCAGCAGGGACCGATGCTCTCTCCGGAGCTGTTCCGCACGCACATACTGCCGTCGTACCGGCGCATCATGCAACCGGCCCACAACCACGATGCGGTCATCCACATGCACTCCGACGGAGACCTCAGGTCACTGATTCCCGATCTCCTGACGCTGCCGATCCGGGTGCTCAACATCCAGGACCGCGTCAACGGGCTGGATTGGATTGCCGAAAACCTCAAGGGCCGAGTGGCGCTGGATCTGGATATCGACAGGCAGCACGTCACCGTGGCAGGAACCCCGCAGCAGATTCGCCAACACGTTCACGACGTATTGCACACTCTGGCCGACCCCGCCGGCGGCCTCATCATCACCTTTGGGCTCTACCCCGGCACACCGTTGGAGAACGCCGCAGCGCTGATGGATGCGCTGGAAGAAGGCATGCACAACAAACGCCTCTGGGGAAGCTGAGCCCGGCGCGCTAATGCGGCACGCTGAGAAACTTCCTGATCTCATGCTCCACGCTGTTGTCATCCCCATCGCGCCGCGCCTGGTAGATAGTACGGGTAGTGGCCGGGATCACGCCGAGCTCGCTGTAGCTGACGCTGACCGTGAAAGAGTCTCCGGCGGCAAGATTGCCGGTAATGTGGATCTCAAGCACAAGGGGATCGGCGCTGTAGTCCGGCGTGTCCTCAAAGATGAACACCCCGCTGCCGGTCTCGCTGAGCGGCGTAATCGGATCGGGCGGAGCGGGACCGGCCCACTGCACGGTGGCGTCGGTGTAGGTGCCTTCGACCACCACCGTCAGGCGGTACGAGAAGTCCTCCCTGACCGGACCGTCTGCGTCGCAGCCGGCCAGCAGCAGAAGCAGCGCCGCGGTTACAACAATCGATGCCGCCGGCAGCGGCGCCCGGCGGCGTACGGTAGCCCGGCTCATTTGACCACCATCACTTTGCGGTACTCGTCGATATCGGGACCGCGAAGGCGGATGAAATAGATGCCGCGCGCCACGATGCGGCCCTGGCGGTTGGTGCCATCCCAGCTGGTGGAGTGCTCTCCGGCCTGCTGCCGTCCGCGCTGGAGGACGTCCACCAGGTCTCCGGCCAGGTTGAAGACGTTGATGCTGACGGTCCCCGCGCGCGACAACTCGTAGTGCAGGAAGGTGCGCTCGCCGTTCTCCGGGTTGATGACGTTGTTGAGTATGCTGACCGCGCCCCGCTGGCGCAGCACTTCGGCCACGTTGAACGAGAACGGCCGCACGTTACGGAACCAGGT
>REDW01000037.1 GCA_007693325.1 Spirochaetaceae bacterium | reverse complement strand
GCCTCACGTCCGGGAAAGTCTAACCGCTTGCGCGCCACGGCCTCACTGAAGACCGCGAAATGGCAACGCGCGGTGCAGAACAGGGTGCCGTCAGCGCCGTGGATGGTCACCTCTATCAGCGAGCTCTTGGGGTCTTCCTCAACCGCGCGGGCTTCCAGGCGGAACGGTCCCTGCTCGGCGCGTGCCGGAGCGTGATAGCTGACGTGCAGCTCACGGGTCATACCGGCGGTGCCGCGCACCGCGTGAAGATACCAGGCGCCCACCTCATCGGCCAGGGTTGCCAGTATTCCCCCGTGCGTGACGCCGGGGTAGCCCTCCAGATCTGATCGCGGCTGCCACTCACTGATAACCCGTTGACCATCAACCGAGAACTCGAGCTTGAGACCAATCGGACTGTTCGGATCACAGCCAAAGCAGCGGTAGTCCGGGTTGCCGGCGTACGGGTTGCGGACTTTTCGGGGTGTAGTGCTCATAGTCTGCGATTATACGCCGGCTGCCGGCAGCTGGCAAATCAGGGTATTGAGAGTGGTGCCGAAAATGTTGTTCAGCTTCAACAACATTTTCGGCACCAGTTTGTAAGGTATTGTTGTCGATTGCTCGATAGTATTACCATACCACACTGGAGAGCCCGGTTATGAGTAAGCGTTACGTGTTGGTAGTGGCAATCATGCTGATAGTATCAGCAGTGGCGTTACCGCAGGCAAATCCGTTTACCGGCAGCGGCCGCCGCGGCATTGACGGCGCGCACAAATCACCGGCGGCTGTAGATGCGGTTGACGGTGCGGTCAGCCTCAGCCAGGGGAGTCCGCTGTTCCCGCGTCTGAACGAGCTGCTGCGTTCCCAGCAGCGTGTGCTCAACGCGCACGTTGCGCGGTTGCTGCGCCGCTCAGCACCCGAAGCAGCAGAGCTCAACGGGCCGTCCGGCAGCGGCGTTCTGATCATCGGCCTGGTGGCTTTCCTCTACGGCCTGGTGCACGCCGCACTGCCCGGTCACCGCAAGGTGCTGCTGGTTTCGTACTTTGTGTCAACTGATGCGCCGCTGCGGCACGCGGTGGCCGCCGGACTCTCGGTTGCCGCGCTGCATTCGGGAGCCGCGGCGGTTGTAATCCTGGGGACCTACTACGTGCTGCAGACCTCACTGTCGGCCGCGCTCGATCGCGCAACGCTCTACATGCACGCCGCAACCGCGCTGATGGTGCTGCTGATCGGCGCATTGATTGTAGTCTCCAAGGTGCGCGAAGTGCTGCAACTGCGTAACGGCCATCAGCACCACCCCAGCAACCATGATCACGGCCAGGAACCGCGCAGCGTCAGCCGGCTCAAGCGGCGCATCGGCCTGCTGCCGGCAATTGTAATCTCAGCAGTAGTGCCCTGCCCCGGTTCCGCCATGATTCTGCTGTTTGCGCTCTCACTGGGTGTGGTGTGGCTTGGCATCTACGCCACTCTTGTGTTCTCGATAGGCATGGCGATCACCCTTACTTCGGTGTCGATCGTCGCGGTAGTCAGCAAGCGCGCGGTCACCGGTGCACTGGACGGTCCTCTGGGCGAGGTACTACACGTTGGCATCGAGGCACTGGGCGGTCTGGCAATGGTGGCGTTTGGTACCATTGCGCTGCTACCGGTACTCTGACAAGCGGTCAGCGAACTCTAGTGCCGGCCCGGGAGCCGGCCCTGTGGCCGGCCGCCGGCTGAGCAATTCTGCGGTCTTGAGGCAACTCCCTGACAAACTCAATGATGCGCGGTACAAGAAAGCTCTCCAGTCTTGATCGGCAGTGCCGGTTGACCTGCAATTCGGTCAGATCGGGCTCTGCGAGAACCAGGCACGCTTTTAGGGCCTGCCCGAGCACGGGGTGCGGGACCCCAACCACGGCGCACGCGCGTACGGCGCTGAGTTCTGAAATGACCGCTTCAATTTCTGCGGGTGCTACACTGAAACCGCCTGAATCGATAGTATCGTCGGCGTGCGCCACAAAATGGAATATACCCTGTGGATCCTGATAGAACAGATCCCCGCAGCGGAACAAACTCTCGCCCGGCACCGCACCCACAGCGAAGCGGCGACTACTCAGAGCATCATCATCCCAGTAGCCCTGCATCACGTGCGGCCCCCGCACTACCAGCTCGCCCACCTCCCCGGGGCCGAGCCGCCTGTGGTCATCGGCCTCAATCCATGCCTGGGTTCCCGCAACAGGTATACCGGCCCACTGAGAGCCGGATGGAGGATACTCGGGCGGCAGGTAGAGCGCGTCTTTGCACTCGGTCGATCCGTAGATAGAGTAAAACCGCACGTGCGGAAGGCGGTTGCGCAGCGCAAGCAGATGCGCCACGGGCAGCATGACCGGCGTACTGGTGATGTAGCGCAGCGACGCCAGATCAAACGAACGGAAACTGAGATCCAGCAACACGGTCATCAGCGCCGGGACCAGCGGAAATCCGGTCACCCGCTCGCGCTCGATCACTCGCAGAATACCGGCCGCCGGACCAAAGGCATCGTAGATGACCAGGGTTCCACCAAAGCGCAGAACCATCAGCATCTGATACAGCCCGTAATCAAACGCAAACGGCAGTACGTTGATCACGATATCATCGGCGCTATTGTTCAGGCAGGCAATCATAGCGTCACAGGCAAACACTACGTTGCCGTGGCCACACATCACGCCGCGTGATTGGCCGCTGCTGCATGAGCGGTACATCAGGCACGCCAGGTCCTCGCCGGTGACCGCCGTGCGAACCGGGGAGGCATCAGCATCAGCAAAGATGTGGTCAAAGCTGAGTTCTTGGTAGTAGTCCAGGTGGTCTTCCGCGGTCTGTGACAACACGATGGTCGACAGGGAACGGAGTCTACGGCCAATGCGTTGAACACAGCGGGCCCCGGCCCTGCCGGTAATCAGCGCAACTGCAGCGCAGTTGTTCACTATCCATGCCAGCTTGCCGGACCTGGTTGTCGGGTGCAGTGGCACTACTACTGCGCCGGCCTTGAGCACCGCAAGTAGCGCGATTACCGCTTTGATTGAATTTCTCTCCAGCACCACTACCCGATCACCGCGCTTGACTCCCGCGGCCATCAGGGCGCGCGCAAGCTGGTTGGTCCTGCACTCGAGTTGCGCGTAGCTCATTCTCTGCCGGCAGCAGACCAGCGCTGTCTTGTCCGGGGTTCGCGCAGTGCTGGTAGACAGAAAATCGTGAACGAGCATCGTTCAAGTGTAGCCTCTGTGCGGGATCCTGGCTTGCTCAGGAGGACGTATTTTTGCCTCGAAAGGACGAGAATGGCCGGGTTATGCCGTGTCACATGGTTTGACCACCACGCCGTTTGACCACGCGGTGCGCCTGCGCTATCTTTAGCCGCAAGGATTGTGACGGCATCGGTCCGCGGCGCACCCCGGCCGCGGGTGGATACCAATCAGAGGGCTGTATGTACCACCCCAAGATGAACCATTTTGACCGGACCTTCAGGGCGATGTTTGACGAGGTTACGCGGCATATCGAAGACCTCTACGGGGATCGCTATCCACTGCACCCGGTACGGCCGCCACGCGGCACTACTTCCAGTCCGCAGTCTGATGGGCTGTTCAACATCGGGGCCGATTTCACGGCGGGCTACGGATCCAGGTACGGCCGCGGTTACGTCATCGACGTGCACATGGCAACGCTGGAGAACGTCCCAGAAGACGAGCGCAGCGAGATTATCGAACAGGTTGTGCGTAAGCTCGAGGAGTTGCTGCCGCACTACTTCCCGCAGCGCAACCTGGAAGTGTTCTGCGAAGGAAGCCACTTCAAGATCTGCGGTGACTTCTCGCTTGGCACTGTATAACCGCAGCGCAACCCTGAACAGCCCAGCCTACCGCTTCAATCAAGCTCCCACACGCTGACCGGTTCCGATTCACCCCCCGAGGCGCGCAGCGTTTGATCCGCGCGGGCAAGGTACGCGTAGCGCGCAGCGAGTTCCGCCGACAGCTCACGCAGCGATTCGATGGCGTCCGCGGCGCGTTGGTGCTCGCCGAGAGCGTGCAGCGCCTGGGCACGGATCAGTTGTACCGCTGCCGAACGCGGCCGCAGCTGCTGCGCGGTCTCGGCATACTCCAGTGCGCGTCTGTGGTTGCGACGCAGCAAGTGCAGATTGGCGAGGTTTATGTGGGGCGCCGCGGAATCCGGCTGTGCCGCCAGCGCCCGGCGGAAACCGGCTTCCGCGGCGCCCAGCTCACCGGCCCTGGCGTGCAGCACACCGGTCTGGTTGTGCAGCCGTGCCACTCTGCGCGGATCGGCCGTGGTTTGACCGTGACCCGCGGCGCGCTCCAACGCACTCTCGGTTGCAGCCAGCACCTCCAGGTAGAGTGCGTCGCGCAGTTGGTCTCGCGTCAGCTGGTAGGCAGCCCGCAGGCGATCAGCACCGGGCGGCTCGATAGCAAACGATGCCGGCGGCAACGGAATCGAGGGGTAGCGCTCGCGCTCGCGATAGTACGGCAGAAACTCAACTGCGTCTGCGTGCATCTGCACCAGGCGCGAGCCCTCCGTCCACGCCGCCAGAAAACCTTGCTGCAGGATAGTGGTCTCCAGCGGAATCCACAGAGTGCCGTGATACTCGATCACCGTCCGATCCGCTGCCTCGTAGAGCCAGCGGTTGTTCAGCGGCTCTTCGGTGTCAAACGCCACAAAGACGTGCCCGGGTGAGGTCATAATGGCGGTCCTGATGCCGGCAGCCTCCAGCAGCGACGCCAGCAGCGACGCGGTCTCATCGCAATCGCCAACACCCAACCGCAGTGTGGTACGCGGGAAGCGCACGGTGTCGATTCTGCCTGGATTGCCGAAGACCTCGGTAAACGGAGAATCGGGGTCTTCGATGTAGTCGATACCGAAGGCTCCCAGCGCATCCGCAATAGCAGCAGCGCGCGCAGCTCTGGCGGAAAGCAACGGTGAGGCGTGATCGGCTGCCGACCGTGCAGCGTGCAGCGCAAAGTCCGAGACGATCTGGTCATTCGGCGTAATGAACGAAGCAAGCTTGCCTGAGTCATCCCAGTAGAGCGACGTGTTGCGGCGCAGTGTCACCACCTGCGTGGTGGTGGCGGTCTGCTGCCTGCCGTCAACGCTGTAGTGCAGTTCAATCTGCATAGCAACCGGGATGTCTTCCTGCACTGTCAGCGCCTCGGGGGAGAGCAGCACGTGCAACGGTAGCACCGCGGTCTCACCGGGGTTCAAGCGCGCCAGCGGAGCGGAAGCCGGCGCCGGGTCCGCGTAGCGCATGCCGGCGGTCAGCGTCAAGTGCTCGATCGGCCGGTCCTGCTGATTGGTAACGCTGACTGAACCCAGCGGATGTTCGCGGTAGTGGCGGATCAGCGCCGGAAAGACGTCGGTAGCGCCGGCCGTCTCGAGCCGCGGCGGCCGTGGTTGCGGTTGCGGCCGGCTCAGCCGCTCGAACTCGCTGCGCAAGGCTTCGAGCTCCTGCCGAGCCAGCCGCTGTTGCTCGGGCAGAGCGCGCAAGCGCGCTATCGCCTGCTCGTAGAGCTGCAGCGTAATCGAGTGGATTGCGCGCGCGGACTCCGGCCCCACGTCCTGCGCCAACTGCAGCGTGCGCCGGCCGCTGCGGTCCGCCTGCGCCAGCATCAGCTGCCCCTCGGCTGCGGCCAGCGCATCTTCAGCCTGCTGATTGAAGACATCGATATCCAGCACACTGCGCCACGCCTGAGCTTCCAGCGCCAGCGCACCGGCATCCCGGTAGAGCTGCGCTTTCTGGATCTGCAGCGTGGCGTCATCCGGTGCCGCAGTAATCTGCGCGTTGAGCTCCAGCAGCCGGCGCTCCAGAAGCGTACGCTCGGCCGGCTGCGTCACGTCGATCAACCGGATAACGCGTTGTCCGGTAAGGCTGACCAGGTAGATATAGCCGCGTGCCGGATCCAACGCCATGCTGTGGATCTCGTTGAAACCGCCGGCCGCCGGAGCCGGCATGCTGTCAGCGCGCCACTGCAGCGTGCCGTTGCGGTCAAACCGATAGAGCGCAAAGGTTGACAGTAGAATGAAGTCTCCGTTGGGCAACGTCCGGATCGACCTGACTGCCCCGCGCTCCCGTTCTTCGATCTGCGGCTGGATGCGCTCCAGCTCAACACCGGAGGTGGTGTAGACGCCAATCGAGCTCGTGATTGCATCCCACACCCAGACCGTTGTTCCCGGACCGGCGGTAGCCACCTGCACCCAACTGTACTCGCCGGCAAAGATGTCGATCGGCTCAACGCTGCGGCCCTGCACGCGAACCGCGCGCCGCTGCGTAGCGTCGGCCACCACCAGGCTGCCATCGGCCGAGGCAACAAACGCCGCGGCAATATCAATCCCGGTGTGGATCCGCTGATGACGCGGCAGATCGGGCCGTATGACAAACACATTTCCACCGGTGGCGGCGCGCGCAAACAGGGTTCCGGCCTCGGTAACGGTAACCTCGTAGGCGTAGTTGATGCGATCATCGGTGAATAGTTGGCGCCCCGGCTTGTCGATCTCGTGGTAGTCGCGGTCCAGCTCAACCGCGGCAACAGCGGTGCCCAGAATGATGTTGCCGTTGGGCCTGACCGCAACCGAGGTTGGCACCAGCGGTGCTGCGTAGCCGAGGTCCGCCGAAGAGAGCATCGACGGCACCAGCTGGTCCAGATAGCGCGGTTGATCCGCCGGCAGCGGAGCAAGCCGGAAAGCCAGCGGCAGCAGAATAGCGAGCAATGCTCGTCGCACGGCGTGCGGTTTCACGCTCTCACTCTATCGCACCGGCACACACTATTCCACCGAATAATTATTCCTTTTGCGGCCGGGGTATAGTATAATTGCAGCTACACTCACCGGAAGGGGCTGCCATGAGTCCTACGTACAGCTTTGGGGTGCACATCGATTTTGCCTGCCGCGCACTACGTCGCAGCGTTGATCTGGCACCTTCGGGGCTGGGGGAGCTGCACGTTGTACGCCGCCTGCCAAAGGAGGTTGGCCACGGTACCGTGGAATTGACCACCCTCGGCCGCGGCTTGAGTTACGCCCAGGGTCAAACGCGCGCTGTCGGCGCCGAGACTCGCAGCCGTATCGAGTTGCTCGGTGACTCGTTCCAATTCGTCTTTCACCTGGCAGCGGTGCCGCTACGTGTTGAGTTCGACCACACTCAGCGGCCCGTGCTGCTGACGCGCGCGGACTCACTGATAGTGGGGCCGGAGGTCTACGGAACAGTGGTTCTGCAGCCACAAGCAGCGGCGCACGAGGTCGGACTATTTGCGGATGCTGTGCAGATTGACCGCTGCTTTGCCGATAGCGGCACGCCGATCCCCAGGCCGCTGGGGAAGGCGCTCTACAACCCCGGCCGCCAACCGCTGACGCTGTTTGGCAACGCCAGCGCAGCAATGGGACTGGCGTTACGCCAGATGCTCACCTGCGGCCTCTGCGGCAGCATCGCGCGTGTCTACCTGGAAGCCAAGGTTCAGGAGATTATCGCGCTGCGCCTGTCTCAACTCGATGGCAGCCCCGGCGTGCCGCGCCGGCTGACCCTGATGCGCCGCGATATGGAACTGCTGGAGCAGGCGCGCTACGTGCTGCTGACCGAATACCGTAGCCCGCCCACCATCTCCGAGCTGGCAGAGGCCATCGGAGTCAACCGCACCAAGCTCAAGACCGGATTCCGTACGCGGTTTGGCACCACCATCTTTGGCTTCATCCGCTCACAGCGTATGCAGCACGCGCTTGAACTGCTGCGCGACGGAAACTGCAACGTAACCGAAGCCGCCAACATGGTGGGTTACAGTTCGCTCAGCGCGTTTGCCTCAGCGTTCAAAGCCGAATTCGGCTTCTGTCCATCGACGGTGTGCAAAAGAAGCGCAGCGGACGGCTGCGCCGACGAGTAGCGGCG
>REDW01000104.1 GCA_007693325.1 Spirochaetaceae bacterium | reverse complement strand
ACGGTTCTGGATTAACCTGCAGGCAAGTATCGACGTACGGAATCGGAAACCGGAACTGGAACCGGAACTGGAGAAAATCCGTCCGATTCGTGTTTCTGCATGAGTTAGATGAACAACGCTCGAGTCATCAAGACCGCGCACGAACACGAAGCCGCGCTCGAACGGATCGCCGAACTCATGGAAGCAGACCCCCGCGAGGGCACGTCCGAAGCGGAGGAGCTCGAATTGCTCGCACTCGTGGTCGATCGGTATGAAGAAGCGCGCTTTCCAATCGACCCACCGGATCCGATTGAAGCAATTCGATTTCGGATGGATCAGATGGGACTTCGAAACAAGGGGCTTGGCATCCCGGCGGAGGTGTTGATCCGCGATCCCGCTCGACTGGAGGCTGGTCGAGAGCCGTGACAGTCGGGCATTCATTTCGTTGTGGAGCACCATCTTCCCAGGACGTACCTGGATGGAGCAGCCTGCCGCACCCCCGACGGCGGAACCGAATGGTTCGTGCATGACCTGGAATCTGAGAGCAGGCCGGATACGACACGAGGCAGCCGATCACCGTTTGTTCGGCACGCTCTTTCGCGAGCGTGTGAACCGTGAGTCACTGGGGTGGGAGAAGTGATCTGCATACCACAAGTTATGACCACGAAGAGCGGCTAATGAGACAAGTCAGCAGCGTGGCTCAACCCGCACCTTCTGCGGCCACGTATCGCGAATCAAGTCTCCACTACCTGAGACGAGGAATCTGCTCCATATTCGAAGGGGCTGCGCTGGCCGGAGTGCCGGCTCAGCAGATACGGCGCTGGCTACTTGGATACGGTGAGACGCCCTGGTCGAAGTGCTGTTCATCAGGTTATTCCACAGGCACGGCGTCTCGTGGCGCTCGATACGCGTCGCGTCCAGAAAGGCAGCGGCGTTGCTGGAGTCGCCGCACCCATTCGCTCGGCGCGAGTCTTCCACCGATGGCAGGGACAACCATACCCGAGTTGCCCATGACTGCGGCGAGCGTGAACTCATTAACCATGTTCGAGATCAGTACGAGATGGACCATCTGATCTCGCCGGGTTGGTTTCTGCCGAAGCTAGTCCGATCTACTGAAGCCGTGAGCGAGACCCGTCAGGTGACGCCCGTACAGCAGGACCTCAATCTTCAAGAGCGCTTTGTGAAGCAACTGCCCGCCGGCTCTGACATGCGGCGCATCGTTTGATATCGTCATTCGGTTCACAGGAGAGATTCGCCACCGGTATCTTGATTCGCAGCAGGAGTGACAGCGAAGGGCTGTCGAGATTTCGGTGGCGCAGCGTATTGTATTGAGAGACATCGATTGACTTCGCGTATCCCATAGGATACAATAGAACGATGATCGAAATCCGCCAGACTGACACGTACCGAAAGTGGTTCACCAGTCTGCGAGACAGGGCTGCAAAAGCACGGATCAATGTCAGAATCCGACGGTTATCGTTGGGCAATCCCGGGGATGCAAACGCGGTGGGACGTGGCGTGTCGGAGCAACTGGAGGAATAAGGGCGCCATGAAAAAAGAACGAACGAGTTCCTGGGATGCGACGGAGCATCTGGAAACCGACGAAGATATGGCTGCGTACCTTGAGGCGGCGCTGGAAGAAAATGACCCCGCTCTGATCGCTGCAGCCCTTGGGGACATAGCCCGGGCAAAAGGGATGTCCCAGATTGCCATGCAGACCGGGTTAGGCCGCGAAAGTCTGTACAAAGCGCTATCACCGGAGGGTAATCCTGAGTTTGCTACGATTCTGAAGGTGGTCAATGCGCTTGGACTACAGCTGCGCGCAGCTTCAGGCAAAACGAAAACGATCCCATAACACCCACCTCTACCGGATTCGCGGACCAGCCGCTCGCCGGTGAAGCGTACGCTGGACGGGCGTCGCTTCGCCCTCTTCATCGATTTCGGGCCCACCCCGAAGCAATCACGATATGCGCACGCGAGACTGCCGCGGTTCAGACCTTCCAGATCAGGTTTGAGTAGTCATTCTCGACACCGAGTTCGTCCAGCATCAGGGCAATCTGGCCCCGATGGTGGGTCTGATGGTTGAACAGGTGCAGAAGAACGTGGCCGACATGACTCTCCCGCTGCTCGCCGTTTGCGCGCACGTACGAGAATTGAACGCTGCGACTGGCGACCGTTATCGTCGCGACCACACGTTCCAGAAGCGCGTCTACCGTCTCGCGGACCGGAAGATACCGGTCCAGGCGCGGCCACGGAACAGCGTCAAAGTCGAACGCAATCGTCTCGGGGATCTGCGATTCGAGCGCCGCGACAGCGTCCACGCCACGCGCCATCCGGCGTATCCAGGTGATGTCCGACAGCAGGATGTGATTCGCCGTCCTGATGATCGATTCGAAGTAACCCCCGATAGTCAGGGTGAGCTGTTCCTCCGTGAGCTTCGACAGAAGCTCTCCGAGTTCAGCATTCGTCAGGCGGTTGTAGCGTGCCAATAGAGCGAGTTCATCCATGCGGTGGGCCTCCTCTCGCTGATACTACTCATCTTTTCCGAGCCGACGCTCGCGGAGTCCGACGCGGAAACCTTCGCCGACATGTTTGCCGCTGAACTGCTGTTTCCGATCGCGACAGCACAGCGTTTCTACGATCGGCTCCGTAATATCTCAGCGCCCGGGAAACTCATCCTCGAGATGCAGAGAATCGCCACCGAATTCGTTGTCTCTCCGGTTACCGTTCTGTCACAGATGAACCGTCTCGCGGACCGGCACGGCGTTTCCGGCTGGGACGTAGACATTCATCCGGCAACGAGCAACTTCAACAAACAATTCGCCGACGTCAATCGCACCGTTTTTGGTACCGAACACCCTTCGGCAAAAACCTTCATCAGCATCGCAGGTCAAACATTCAACACACTATTCTACGATATGCTGCGCGTCTATCTGCGCGACACGGGCAAACAGTCGTCGTTCGTTCAGCGCGTCTTGAATATCAATCCGCTCGACGCCAAGTCCCTCCATCAGACGCTCGTTGCCGGTGAAACCGAAGATCCTGCTTGACACCAACGCCTACCTGCGCCTGTTCGGCGAGTTTCCGCCGCAAACCGCATATTGAGTTGACGCGAAGCTTGTTTTCGAACCGGGGCTGCGGTTCAATACGGAACGTTATACCACGTTCATGACTCCGGTAATGACCAACGGCAGGCACTACGAAACACTGATCTATCGACTCAACGCGCGACTTCGCCTTATTCGATATCAAGGAAATGACCGGCGAGAATCAACGCACGTACTACCGGCTCCGGAAAGGGAAGTACCGTGCGGCATTCTACGTCGAAGACGATCTATTCGTCGTCTACATCGGCAAACGGGATGAGGTGTACAGACTATGGGAGCTGTACGAGGATCTCCGCGACCGTCGGATTATCGAGGAGTTTGAGGTCCGCGAAGACGCCGGTGCGGTAGAGTTCGGGCTCATCGACAACCTGGTCTGATCTGCCACTGCAGATCGAGTTCAAGTCATGTTGACTGTTGCCAAAATTGTTCTTCCCGAGGCGTTGGGGCAGCGTGCACCACCACGCAGCAGGCAAGGCCCGACCGCTACGCGTCCCGGTGGCAAATGTTAACTTTACTTATATACTCATCTATGTTAGAGTTACGGCAAACTGGTAGACAAGAGGAGACCATAATGGAGCAGACGGCCAGCCAACAAGAGATCGAAGGTTTAGTGAAGCAGGTGTACGCAAGTGTCGCCAGGGAGCCTCATGCGGGCTATCACTTTGAAGTGGGGCGCGGGTTAGCCGACAACCTCGGTTATCCGGCCGAGCTGTTCAACCAGGTGCCGAAAGAGGCGGTGGACTCGTTTGCCGGTGTTGGTTACCACTTCGACTTTGCAGACTTGAAGCCGGGAGAGACGGTGCTTGACCTGGGCAGCGGTTCGGGAATGGACTCGTTCATAGCCGCGGGACTGGTGGGAGCCAACGGCAAGACTGTCGGGATCGATATTACCCCCGAACAGCTGGACAACGCCAACCGGCTGCGCGGTGACCGCTTCGACAAGATCGAGTTTCGTCATGCCCGAATCGACGACCTTCCGTTTGAGGACGCGAGTTTCGACGTGGCTATCAGCAACGGGGTGATCAACCTGGTCGCCGACAAGCAGAAGGCGTTCGAGCAGATATCTCGGGTACTGAGAAAAGGTGGCCGTATGGCGATATCGGACATCGTGACGGAGAAGCAGCTGACAACCGACATCGTCTGCGACGCGACCCTCTGGGCCTCCTGTATCGGCGGAGCGGCGCGACAGACCGACTACCTCAAGATGATCGAAGCCGCAGGGATGCAGGTGGTGGAGACACGCGACAACACGCAGTATCACTTTCTCTCCGAATCCGCGAAAGAGGCATCCGGCGAGTTCGGCGTCAAGAGCTTTTCGCTGCTGGCGGTGAAAGCCTGACCACGGGACATCCGTGGCGGGATACGACAAGCGACCGAGTCTCGGTCCGTCAACCGGACCCGAATCAGCATTCAGTTCTAGAGGGCGTGCCAAACGTGATTGATTAGTTCAGTGCTTCTCAGCTGATCCACGGCTGACCGAGAACAGCAGTAACCACACCAGGCAAACATGAGGGAGGTTTGGTTTGACAGGCAAGCGAAAGCGTTTCGGTTCAGGCGCAGTCATTGCAGTTGCGGTACTCATAAACAATATGACATGGTCAACGTTGCGGGTATATCGGTAGGTCCGAAAACTGTCAGAGTGAACACTGGTGTCTCAACTGACGAACTCGAAATAACCATCATACCTGCAGACGCCTCCAACCAGGTGGTGCGTTGGGAGAGCAATGATGAGACGGTTGCAAAAGTAGATTCAGCCGGCGTTGTAATGGGAGTATTCGCTGGACAAACCACAATAACCGCGATCACCGACGATGGCGGACACACCGATACCGTAACGGTGGAAGTGGACATAAGGGGCCCGGCCGGCGGGTTGGTGTTCTATCGAGACGAGGATAACGAGTACGACTGGACCTACCTCGAGGCCGCCCCATACGGGTGGTACGATGACGGCGACGACCCTGACATTGAATGGAGCAACGTGCAAGACAGCCAACTGGGAACGACATCTGCGCTCCTTGGAGCCGGACAATCCAACACCGCAGAGATTATCCGTCAAGCCGGCCACAGCTACAGTGCCGCACGAGCTGCTGTCGAGTTCGTGCATGTGCACGAGGGAGTGACCTATGACGACTGGTTTCTGCCGTCAAGAGACGAATTGATCCTGATGGCCGAAAATCTCGCCCAGAGTCTCATTGGCAACTTTAAGGATGATCAGAACTACTGGAGCTCGTCCGAGTCCGGCGCCGACGGGGCTATGAGCATTCGCATGCCCCAAGCCGCTACATGGTGGACTAGCAAAGTCTCCACCATACCGGTTCGACCTATTCGCGCCTTTGCTCGCGCCTATTGAGAGCTGAACTCTTAGCCTTCTATCGAACTCGTACGCAGAATTCGGGGCGCCGACGCCCAAAGAGTTTGGCGTTGCTTCGCCTTACTCATCGGCATCGCCTGTTCCGCATGGCGCTGAAAGTCGTGGCTCCGTTCACGCGGTGCGGACGCCTTGCACCACCGCGGGCGATTGCCTATCATGAAACATGGTGGATCGGGGCGAGGATTGGATCGAGCAGGGACGCCAGGCTGCGCGTGCTGCCCGCTGGGCGGAGGCGCGCGACGCGTTCCACCACGCTATAGACGATCGGGACGACCCAACGGCACACGCCGAACTCGCCGACGTGTTGTGGTGGCTCGGCGATTTCCAGGGGACCGTTGCTCACCGCCAGAAGGCGTACGTCACCTTCCGCCGTGCCGGACTCCACCATTCGGCCGCCGAGGCGGCAATCTTCCTGGCGCTCTCCTACGTAACCCTGCTCGGAAATAGATCGGCGGCGGCGGGCTGGCACGCGCGTGCGGAACGGATAATCCGGGCACACGAGCTCGACTCACTGCGCGGTTACCTGGCGCTGGTTGGGGCGGAGGTGTTGGTCGACCCTGGCGAGAGTGAACGCGCGGCACACAAAGCGCTTGAGATCGGGCGCAGCAGCGGAGACACCGATCTGGAGCTGTCGGCGCTGAGCCAGCTTGGCTACGCTTGGGTCCGCCAGGGCCGCGTTGTTGACGGCACGCGGCTGCTCGACGAAGCGATGGCAGGGGCCATGGCCGGCGAATGCGAGGACCTGTCCACGGTAGTGTTCGCCAGCTGCAATATGATGCATTCGTGCACCGACTGCGCAGACTTCGAGCGCGCCGTGGAGTGGGTGCGTGCAAGCGAAGGCTTCCTCGAGACACACGGCTGCCCGTATCTCTACGTCGGCTGCCGTACGCGTTACGGTCGAGTGCTCTTGGCCACCGGTGATTGGGTGCGCGCTGAAGCGGAGTTGAGAACGGCACTGCAACAGAGCCGCGCGTTCGCGCCGAGTTACCAGCCGGAAATCCTTGCCTGCCTGGCGGAGTTGCGTCTGGCCCAGGGGCGTATCGACGAAGCCGATCGCCTGCTGGCAGGCTACGAACTGAACGGTGTCACCGCGACCGCCAGAGCTCGCGTTGAGCTGCTGCGGGGCAACCACGACGCGGCAACGGCTGTCGTTCGCCGTCGCCTCGACCGTCTCGGCAACGACCGGCTGGAGTTCGCCGCTCTCGTTGAGGTGCTCGCGGAGACGGAAGCCGCTCAGGGCCGCATCGCGGCGGCAGCCGAACACGGCGCCGAGTTGCGACGCCGAGGTGAGACCGGCGGCTGCGGGATCATGACGGCGCGCGGCCACCGGCTCGAGGCAGCCACCGGCGACCCGGCCGACGCATGCAACCACCTCGAGGCAGCGCTCGCCATCTTCGCCGATCTCGGGATGCCGTTCGAAGTCGGACGCACGCATCTCCAGCTCGCGCAATTGCTGCGGGAGATCAAATCGCCCGAAGCCGTGCTGGAGGCACGCGCGGCTGAGCAGATCCTCGTGCGCCTCGGCGCCGACGGACTCAGCCATCGCGCGGCAGCCTTACTGCGCGAACTTGGTGAAGCCGGGACCCGTCCGGGACCGCGTGAATCCGAGGACCTTACGCGGCGTGAACGCGAGGTACTGCGGCTTCTCGGCGAAGGCTTATCCAACCCGCAGATCGCCGATCGTCTCTACGTTAGCCGCAAGACGGTTGAGCACCACGTGGCGCACGTGCTCGCCAAGCTTGGCCTGCGCAACCGCGCGGAAGCCGCCGCGGAAGCAATCCGCCGCTCGGAGCACGAATTCGGCAAAAAATAGGCTAGCTCACCAATGTTCGCAGGCCGGGTTCGGCGTATTCTTGTGGCATGCAAACATTACAGGCGACAAGAGTCAATATTTGCCGCGCCGCGGTTGATGAACGCAGCACCGTGGATGCGATCGTGTTGGGGTTCAGCTCTGACCCGGTGCTCCGCTGGCTTTACCCCGACCCGGCGAATTATCTGGCCAACTTCCCGAAGTTCGTCCGTGCGTTCGCCGGACGCGCTTTCGAGCACTCGGGAAAATCGATACCGGCGCCGCGCCATCGATGACTCCGATGCTACGCGAACCGCGTGAGCCAATCGTTTGGCGTTCATCTCCATCGATGAGAAAAAGTA
This sequence comes from Spirochaetaceae bacterium, assembly GCA_007693325.1. Classification (GTDB taxonomy): domain Bacteria; phylum Spirochaetota; class Spirochaetia; order DSM-27196; family PWMO01; genus PWMO01. The sequence continues at coordinate 79,921 of REDW01000104.1, read as the reverse complement.
GCGTAGCTGAGTCGTTCGTTTCTCAGCGATGGTGCGGGTGCCACGGACCATCGTAATAGACTTCTGCGTGGCTCTGCGATATCCTCATCGGTGACATCATCGAAGAAATCTTTGATTTGCTCAGCAGATCCAGCAACGCCGGGATCACGGTAATCTCGTTGGAGTGCTCGCCGGTCTTCACCTGAGCGAGGACCATCCCGTTCGCCGCCGGCAACCGCGATATACTGATGGTGAGCAGCAGATGATGTCTAAACGGATGACCGCAGACCCGGCACAGATAGGCGGCTTACCCTGCACCCGCGGGTTTCGTATCCCGACCTTGATCGCGATGACATACGCGAGGCGCTTCGACACGTTGCCTACCTACCGCAGGACCGCGCATGCGCCGAAGAAGATCTATTCGTCGTCTACATCGGCAAGCGGGATGAGGTGTACAGATTATGGGAGTGACCTCCGTTCGGTTCAACCAGGACGAAGAGAAAGCACTCTGAGAGCTGTACGAGGATCTGCGCGACCGTCGGATTATCGAGGAGTTTGAGGTTCGCGAAGACGCCGGTGCGGTAGAGTTCGGGCCCATCGACGACCTGGTCTGATCTGCCGGCGCAGATCGAGTTCAAGTGGCAGCCTATCGCTTGTCGAAAAAGCTGAGTGTTTCTACAACCCGACCGTGACGAGCGGCAGTCAAAGCGCCATTGCGGCAGCCACCGGTCACGTCAGCAGAAACAGCGTGCTGAGGCCGAGATAGATCGAGACTCCGGTGATGTCGGTGATTGTGGTGAGGATCGGGCCGGTCATCATGGCCGGATCCTTGCCCAGCCGCTTGATCAGAAACGGAATTGTACCGCCGATTACGCCGGCCACCAGCACGTTCACGCCAAGCGCGAAACCGGCGATGGCGCCGATCATGGGTTGCCGTGCCACTACCACAGAGCAGTCGTTGACGGGTTGGTATGCGGGTGGTACGGTGAAGTACCATGTCTCTTCAAATGTGCCGGGAAAATCAGGTTTTGTCTTGGCGAGTACAAGCGCGGCAACGAGGACTGACACCTGACTCAAGCCGCGTTTGATCAGAAGGATAGCATTCGCTGCGCTCTGGTTTCCGATCTCCACGGAGACCCGGCCAGGTACGATCTGCTGTTCAACTACATCTCCACGCAATCGGCCGATGCGCTGTTCCTGGCGGGCGATCTGCTGCCGCCGTTCGGCCTGCGACGGCGGGCGCTTGGATTTGACGGCGTGGACTTTGTCAACCGATTTCTGTTGAAACACCTGGCACAGCTGAAAGATCAACTCGGTCGACAGTACCCGGCAGTTTACCTGATTCTGGGCAACGACGACGCTCGCTTCCAAGAGGGGTCGGTATTTCTTGGAGGCACCGAACACGTCTGGACCTATGCTCACGGCCGACGACTCCGGCTGGGTGACCGTCCGGTCTATGGCTACTCTTGCGTGCCGCCGAGCCCGTTTCTGCTTAAGGACTGGGAGCGCTACGACGTGTCGCGCTATGTTGACCCCGGGTGCGTCTCGCCGGAAGAAGGTGTTCTATCGGTTCCGAGGTCAATGCGTGATCGACGCCACGCTACCATATCCCTGGAGCTGGACGATCTGATCGGAGGTGATGACGTATCCCGCGCAGTGTTTCTGTTTCACGTTCCGCCGTACCAAACAGCACTGGATACCGCTGACCTGGCCGGGTGCCATGTAGAGTCGGTGCCGCTGGACACACACATCGGCAGTATCGCCGTACGCCGCATGATCGAGGAACGTCAGCCCCACCTGACGCTTCACGGACACGTGCACGAGGCCTTTCGGCTTACCGGCACGTTCAAAGAGAAGATCGGGAATACCTGGTGTCTGTCTGCCGCGCACGACGCAGACGGCGTGGCAGTAGTGGAGTTTGACCTCTCGCGCCCGCAGGGGGCAGAGCGGCGCGTGCTGCGGTAGCAAGCACCGGCCGGCTGCTTCAGTGGCGCAGCGAGAGCTCCTGTGCCGGGTCGGTGACCGCGTTGATCTTGACCGCGTAGCTGGTGCGGCGAGCGATATCCTCATCGGTGAGAACGTGTACGTCCAGAAGGCCGCCGGTGCGGTAGCCCGTTCTGAGGTAGTTCATCTCGTCCAGGCAGACACTCCAGGCGTCAAACCACGTCCTCAGATCTTTGAGCCTTTCTGCCTCGCCGGTGTGGTGTACTATCAGGTCGATGTCGCTCGCAGGACCGGCGGTTGCGTTGTTGACGCTGCCGATGATGTACAGCGCCTTGATACCGAAGCGCTCGGGATCGGCTGCATGGGCAATGCGGTTTGCCATGTCCAGCCTCCAGCGCCAGTGTACATCGGCGTCCGGGGTCTCGTGTTGGTCATCAAGCCTGAGTTCCGATGTCTTGCTCGCGCCACGCGAGGGCGCGTCAAGCAGCGCCACTGCCTGGTCAAGCTCAGCATTGAAGAGCACGCGAACGATTCTGCCGTCGGCCGACTTTGGAACGTCGATCACGCGCACAACATCTGCCAGATCAGCGTACTCGGGCAGAAGATCGGCCAGCTCGTTGTCTGCACGTCGCAGGAAGCGCTGGTTAAACGTCACGTTTGGATCGCCGGGGTAGAGCGGCAGATAACGAATGGACGCTTCCACCAGATCCTGAAAAAAATGGGTGCCGAAAGACACATCGGGCAGGTAATCGCCGGTTTTCTCCGCGACCTCAATCAGTACTGCAGTGTTGCTGATGTCGGCGTAGGTGGCGCCGACTCCCAGGCGGATATCACCCCGGCTGCCCCAGCGCCCCGGGCCCATCAGAATGAACCTGCGTTTGGGAAGAATGGCATTAAGGCTGCCGATAATCTCCGATACCCGTTGCATGTCGCGCGAATTCACCAACGCCGCGTACTTGTTGGCGTCGACATAGACGATGTGGGTTATCTCGGGGACCAGCCCGTTGGAAACGTAGCGGTTGGCCGAGAAGATAACGTCATCCTGGGGGATGTTCTGCGGAATAGCTGACGGAGCTGTTTCCGCCGACCTGCTCTGTGGCCGGCATTGAAGCAACCACAGCTTGTCACCATTGTACGCGAACTCCACGTCAACGGGGGTGGACAGCTCGGCGGACAGAACCTCCAGCAGATCCTTAAGGGTGGCCACAAACTCGTTGTCGTGGATCAGCCCGTCGAAGGTTACCACAAGGTTGTCTTTGGCGGGATCAAGCGTGAGACGCGCTTTGCGCTGGATTCTGCCCTCGGCGTATACCGACACAATGCGTTCAAGCCCGGGCAGAGAGTCGCCGTGCTCGGCCAGGAACTCTTTGATGCGAACGGTGACAAAACTGTTGCTGGCCAGATCAATCACGTCCATCTTGGCGGGTGAGTAGCGGGCTATCTCGTCGGGGTCGTTGTTGACTCTGATCGAAGGATTTCCCGGGGCGATCAGGACCGGATAGTCGTCGCCGATGCGGTCAACGGCGCGCGTGCCGAGGCCCGGCACCATTCGTATCAACCCGTCCTCGCGCTGTAACCTGGGGGACCAGCGGAATTCGTTGTTGCTGAACGCAATCCCGGCGCATGCGGGAAGGTAATAGCGGCCGACCCGGGTACCGACCACCCTTTGGATGATCACCCCCATCTCTTCGCGCACTTCCAGCAAGCCGCGCTCAGCGCGGTACTGTATGGGATCCGGACCAAACAGCGAAGAATACACCTCAGACACGGCGTCGAGCAGCGCCGACAGTCGCTGGTTCTTGGTCCCCTGGTTCGCCAGAAAGAGGCTCTTGTACTTGCCGGAGAAGGCCGAACCGAACCCATCTTCAAGTCGGCTTGAAGACCGCACAATAATCGGGTCTTCACCCAGGTTGTCGAGCGCCATGGACAGCCCCTGAACAACGTCCGGCGGAAACCGAGCCCCCTTGAAGAGCTGGATTACTCGCGGGTACTCTTTCCTTACCTCCTCAATCGGCTTGTACTTCTGCTCGAACATCTCTTCCATGTCGTTGTAATGCATAAAGTAGTGCAAGCTGTCGGACGGAAGGTACCATGTCCTGGGCGCCGCCACCTGCGCCAGTCGTGGGCGTTTGGCTGAGTGCGAGCGGAGAATGCGCGTTGCCAGAAACAGCCCCGCCGCTTTGCCGCCGATCACCCCGTGGCTCTTCTTGGGGATGATCAGCTGCGCGGTGAGATCATAGAAGTCGCGCACGGTAAGGTGTTGTCTTGCAGCACTTATGTACTGCAGCTGGTTGGTGATAAGGCGGCGGGTCAACAGCACCCGCAGAGCCCGGTCTGTTGTTTCGGAAACGCTCAAACCGTAGGGCGGATTGAGACTTATGAAACGGCGCACTGCTTCGGCCACGTCCTCGAGAGAGTGATCGAGGTTGATAAGGGTGCGGAAAGCAAAACTGGCTTTGTCTTCCTGAAGCCATTTCTGCAGCAGCGCAAGCATGGTGCGTTCTGCCAGCTTCTCCTCGGCAAAAGCAAACACACGCTCGGTCAAGGTGAGATCGTCCGGCTCGGTGACGTGCGCCTGCGGGTAGTTGTCACCGCTCTCGGTGATCTCATGTCGGACCGCAACGCCATACTCGGAGAAGAACTCGCGTGCACCTGGAACATCGTTCCAGCACATGTGGTACATCAGTTTACGCGCGATGCGAGCGTAGAGGCGCTGATCGGTTCGCAGCAGCAGATCAACAATCGTGCGCCAACGGGATCCCCTGGTTTCTTCCCCATCGCGCCGCCGCGCCTCGATATTGCGCCACCCTACAGCGTCGGCAATGCGACGCGCAATTGCCTGTACCAGCCGCTCTTCTTCCACCAGAAACGGAATCCGGTCTGTATCCGGCTCGCTAAGGCAGAATACCTCCACGCTGCCCGATCGTCCCTCGGGTGTGACAATATGAGCGGAGATACTCTTTGTGGCTCGCTCGGCTTCTTCTGATCCGTAGCTCTTACCAAACAACGTAATCCGCGCGCGGCAGTGATCCGGCTGTCGGAACGCAGCCGGAATGCGTTTTGCAACCGACTGCAGCGCGGTATCCACGTCGAGCGACCCGTCGGCAAAGATCTCGTCAATCTGGTACAGGCATGCGAGTTCCTTGGCTCTCTCAGACAGATCGTTGGATACCGCCGGGCGCGAATCTTCACCCATCGCTTCGACCAGCCCGTATCTCTCAGACCCACCCGCGGTCGCGGCATGCACGAGCCACGCGGTCAACGCCGATAACATACGCGGCGTCACGCATCGAGAGTTTCTTCTTCTCGGCAAACTCCGCCACATCAAGAAACGCTGACGTCATCTTCACATTCAGTTTACCGATAACCTCGTCTTTTTCCCAGAAGTAGTTGGTATTACTCTGCACCTGCTCAAAGTAGCTGCAGGTAACGCCGCCCGCGTTGCCGAGAATATCGGGGATGATGTAGACTCCACGACGGTTCAGTTCACGGTCGGCTTCAGGAGTTGTTGGACCGTTGGCGCCCTCGGCGACAACCCGCACACAATCGGGTATGCGGCCGACGTTCTGTTCGGTGATCTGATTCTCCAGCGCTGCCGGTATGAGAATGTCAACATCCTGCTCCAGCCACGCTTCGCCGGGCAGCACTTCATAGCCGGCTTCTTCGGCGCGTGACTTGCTTATGTCGCCGAATCGGTCGGTCATGGAAACAAGCTCATCCAGGTCTATTCCTTCCACGCGGCGAAAGGTGTACGATTTCTGGTCCGCCTGATTCCAGCAGCCAACCGCGATTACCGTACCGCCGAGCTCGTGGTACATGGCGATGGCAGCTTGTCCCACGGAACCAAATCCCTGCACCGCCGCGGTTGTTGCTTCAGGCTTCACATGCAGCCGCAGCAGTGCCTCGCGCAGCGCAAACACCAATCCAAAACCGGTGGCCTCGCGCCGACCAAGCGATCCACCCATGCTGACCGGCTTGCCGGTAAACGCACCGGGGAACCTGCCCCCGGCAAGGGTTTCGTACTCATCAAGCATCCACAGCATGTGTTGTGACGTGGTCATTACGTCGGGAGCTGGAACATCCTGATACGGGCCGATGTCGCGCGCCACCTGGCGCACCCAGCCGCGGCAGATACCTTCCAGTTCGTTTGGCGTGAGATTATGCGGGTCGCACACAACTCCACCCTTCCCGCCACCGAGCGGGATGTCCGCGACGGCGCACTTCCAGGCCATGGCGGCGGCAAGCGCGCGAATGCCGTCGAGTGTTTCCAGCGGATGGAACCGAATCCCTCCTTTGGCCGGTCCGCGTGCGTCATTGTACTGAACGCGGAAGCCACGAAACACTTCACTGCGTCCATCCTGCATTCGAACCGGGATACTGAAAGCATACTCGCGCATCGGCTGCCTCAGCAATGTGCGCGTCCCTGAATCGAGTTCGAGCATTTCGGCAACCCGATCGAAATGCGCCTGAGCAATGGCGAAAGCATTGTACGGTTCCGCAGCCACAATGTGCCCCCTGACTCTGTGCGTGATAACTGCATGATAGACCCGCGTCGGCTGCCGGTCAAGGATAGGATCATCTGCTATCCAGAATTACAACCCCGGCGCTGGTCGGGGTATGCTGGAGGGCCTTGGTCTTTAAACGCGGGGCGGCAGCGGCCCCCGCGTCCTTGGCCGATGGAGTCTTCTTGGCCTTTGCCAGAAGCTCCGTGATCTCGGCGCCGTTCACCGTCTCCTTGTCACAGAGTCGGTGAGTGAGCGCATCCAGCGCCGCCCGGTTGACCGACAGCAGCCGCACTGCCTGATCGAGCGCCTCGCGCACGATGCGAGCCGTTTCATTATCGACACGCGCCGCGGTGACCGCGCTGACGGAGGAATCGAGATGCCCCGGGGCGCCGAGGTACTGGGCCTGCAGATCCGCTGCAAGTCGCACGGGACCCAATTCATCGCTCATGCCGTACTCGGTCACCATTCGCCGTGCCAGATCCGTGGCGCGTGCAAGGTCATCGGCGGCGCCGGTGGAGACCTCGGCAAAGACAAGTTTCTCTGCAGCGCGACCGCCGAGCAGCACCACAAGCCGATCCTGTAACTCGTTCTGTCCCATGATGTAGCGGTCCTCCACCGGGCGCTGCCAGGTGTACCCCAGCGCGTTACCGCGAGGTATGATGCTGACCTTGTGTACCGGATCCACATTCGGCAGAAGCGCTGCCGCAAGAGCATGGCCTGCCTCGTGCGCGGCGACTACCCGTTTCTCGTGCTCGTTCATGGCACGCGTTCTGCGCTCCGATCCGGCTATAACCCGTTCGATTGCACTGTCAAAATCCGCTGCGGCAACCGCATCCTTGTCGTCGCGCGAGGCCAGCAGCGCCGCCTCGTTTATGACGTTGGCAACGTCGGCCCCGGAGAATCCGGGGGTAATGCGTGCAAGATTCTCGAGTTCAACATCCGCGTCGAGGGTTATGCCGCTGGTGTGTATCTTCAGTATCTCGAGACGCCCGCTGAGGTCGGGCAGTCCGACTACAACCCGGCGGTCGAATCGTCCCGGGCGCAGCAGCGCCGCATCGAGCACTTCCGGGCGATTGGTGGCGGCAATCAGCATCAGTCCGGTGGTTGGCTGAAAACCGTCCATTTCCGCCAGCAGCTGGTTCAGAGTCTGCTCTCGCTCGTCGTGTCCGCCGCCGAAGCCGGCTCCGGCCGCCCTGCGACCGCCGATTGCATCTATCTCGTCAATGAAAATGATAGCAGGCGCTTTCTTCTTGGCCTGCACAAAGAGATCGCGCACCCGTGAAGCCCCAACGCCGACAAACATCTCTACAAACTCGGCGCCGCTGAGCGAGAAAAATGGAACGCCCGCCTCTCCGGCGGTGGCTCTGGCAAGCAGTGTCTTGCCGGTTCCCGGGGGGCCTACCAAAAGCACGCCTTTGGGCATCTTTCCGCCCAGCCGCTGGAACTGCTCCGGACTCTTGAGGAATTCGGTGATTTCGCGCAGATCGGTGACCGCCTCTCCGGCGCCACCGATATCATCGAACGTGACACCACTCTGTTCACCCTCGGTCATGCGCGCCTTGCTCTTGCTGAAGGAGAACAGTCCTGCGCCCATACCGCCTCCCTTGCGCAGCCGCTGCATCAGCATGAACGACACCCCCAGCATCAGTCCCAGCGGCAGCAGCCAGCCGAGTAATGGGCTCGCCACGCGCCCATGCACCTCGACGCGCTGCTCCTCCAGAACCGCAAGCAGCGCCTGGTCTTCGACACGCACCGTCCGGAACGCTGCTCCATCGCGCAGCGTACCTTCAATCCGTTCCGTACCGATAACCACGCTGTCGACTGCTCCCTGCCGGACCGCGGACTTGAACTCGCTGTAAGAGAGCACAGCCGGCGCCGGGCTGAACATGGAAAGCACCACAGGCCGCAACACCGTCATGGCGATCACCGCCAGCATTATGTGCCACATAGAGATGTTTACGCGTTTCTTGGGTGTCTTGTTGGAATTGGTAACCGCCATTGGTTGGTTCTCCCGTCTGCTAATCAATGTACTAACAGCTCCGCGCGGCGTCTGTGCGCTGCCGTACAGACTACAGACCGCGCAAAGGCGGTTTGCCATTCTTTCTCAGAGTATGCGCCAGGCGTCCGCCTCAGTCCGGCGCTTCAATTGACACATCATCATAGCTGTGTTTGCATGTGCAAAGCCATGGAAACACAGCAACTCGCAGAACGCATCGAGCGCCAACTCGCCGACGCAGCGTCCCGGCCGCAACGGGCGCAGATTGGCGCGGTCATTGAACTGCTGGACCAGGGGGCAACGCTTCCGTTTATCGCACGCTACCGCAAGGAACGCACCGGAGGCCTCGATGAAGTGGCCATCGGCGCCATAAGCGATGCACGTGACACAGTCCAGGCGCGCGAAGCGCGGCGTGACACAATCAGAACATCGCTGCAGAAACAGGGGGTGTTGACCCCACAGCTCGCCGCTCGCCTGGAGGCTGCAGCCACGCCGGCTGAGCTGGAAGACCTCTATGCCCCGTACAAACCCCGCCGCAGGACCCGCGCCGCCGTCGCCATAGAGGCCGGCCTGGCACCGCTGGCGCAGCAGATCCTGCTCAACCGGCCGCAGGCGGCGGTTGAAGCAGACCTCGAGGCGCTGGCCGCTGCGCGCGACATACTGGCCGAGTGGATTGCCGAGCATCCCGAAGTCCGCGCGGCGGTTCGCCAACTGTTTGAAGACAAGGCTCAGCTGGCAGCCTCGCGCAAGCGCGGCGTCAGCGCAGAAGGGAAAGCGCAACACTACAAAGACTACTTTGATCACAGCGAGCCGGCTGCCGGGGCGCCGTCGCACCGCATTCTGGCAATGCTGCGCGGCGAACGCCGGGGTTTTCTGAGTGTCTCGGTCCGCCCAAGCGAGGCAACCGTTATAGACGTTGTCACCGCACTGGTGATGCGCTGCAAAGTCCGCTGGGACCACCTGGGAACGGAGTGTGCCGCTGCGGTTCCCCAGCCCTACTCAGCCCCGTGCGCCGGGCAGATCGAGCCCGCGCTGCGCGACGGCTGCACGCGGCTGCTGATTCCGTCGCTGGAGAACGAGCAACGCGCCGCGCTCAAGCGCCGCGCCGACGCCACCGCAATATCGATCTTTGCGCACAACCTGGAACAGCTGCTGATGGCGCCGCCGCTGCCCGATAGCGCAATCCTGGCTATCGATCCCGGCCTGCGCACCGGCTGCAAGCTGGTCTGTCTCGATCCACACGCCGAGCTGCTCTGCAGCGACACCATCTTCCCGCTGCCGCCGCACAACAAGACCGATCACGCCGCCGAGACTATCCGTACGCTGGTGTTGCGCCACCATATCGACGCCGTTGCTGTTGGCAACGGCACCGGCGGGCGCGATGTACAGAGCTTCATCGAGGCACTGGAGCTCGGCATCCCGGTGGTTTCGGTGAACGAGAGCGGTGCATCGGTCTACTCGGCGTCCGCGCTGGCGCGCGAAGAGCTGCCCGAGCACGACGTGACCGTACGCGGCGCGGTCTCCATCGGACGCCGCCTGGCCGATCCGCTCTCTGAGCTGGTCAAGATCGAACCCAGAAGCATCGGCGTTGGCCAGTACCAGCACGACGTAGACCAGAAGGCGCTGCACAAGGCGCTCGATCAGGTAGTGGTCAGATGCGTCAACCGCGTTGGCGTTGACCTGAACGGCGCCGGGATATCGCTGATCTCCTACGTTGCCGGCCTGGGGCCGCGCCTGGCGCGCGCGGTAGTTGAGTATCGCAGCAGCCGCGGCGGATTCAGCCGCCGGGATCAATTGCTCGAGGTTCCCGGCCTGGGTCCCAAAGCGTTTGAACAGTGTGCCGGATTTCTGCGCATCAGCGGCGGCGCTGAACCGCTGGATGCCGGTGGCGTGCACCCGGAACGCTACGATCTGGTGCGCAGCATCGCCGTTGACCTGGGCGTGACGGTTTCCGAGCTGATGACCAACCCCGAAGCGCGCGCGCACATCGAGCCACAGCGTTACGTGCGCGGCGATGTAGGGTTTGCTACGCTGAACGACATCATCGGCGAACTGGAGCGACCGGGCCGCGATCCGCGCGGCGTTCTTGAGCCGCTGCGCTTCGCCGATGTGCACTCGCTGGAAGATCTGGCGGCGGGCATGCGCCTGCCGGGAATTGTGACCAACATAGCGGCCTTCGGCGCCTTTGTTGATATCGGGGTGCACCAGGACGGTCTGGTGCACATCAGCAAACTTGCCGATCGCTTTGTACGCGACCCGCACGAGGTGGTGGCTATCGGCGAGGCGGTTACGGTAACCGTGCTGGCGGTGGACAGCGTGCGCAGCCGGATTTCACTGTCGCTGATTGACGCCGATACCGCCAAACCTGAGCGCAAAATTCACCATTAAAGTTTCTTGACATAATTGAGTGAAAGCACTAAACTACGCTAAATGAGTGGTCGGACAGACCGCAGATACACACGTACCCTGTCAAGGGACCAGCGTAGAGGTGCACAATGAAGAATATCAAATTAGGGGTCAAACTGATCGGAGGGTTCTCCGTAGTAGCGTTGATCGTGTTGGTGGTCGGGCTGTTCGGCTGGGTCGGCGCCCTGCAGCTGAACGAGCACGTTGAAGAGGTTGGCGAGGTACGGCTGCCGAGCATTGAGAACCTCTTGATTATTGAAAGCGAGAGTAACGCCGTCCGCATCGCGCTGCGCTCGCTGCTCAACCCACGCATGTCCCAGGAAGAACGCGAACAGCAGTACGCCAATATCGCTCGCTCGCGTGACAACTACCAGCGCGCGTGGGCCGTATACGAACCACTGCCGCAAACTGCCGAAGAAGAGCGGCTCTGGAACGAGTTTGTCCTGGCATGGAACGCCTGGGTCGAGGTCAACAACGATTTTGTGCAGATGTCGCGCGACATCGAGCAGACCGACATTCTCAATCCCGATGCGTACGTGGGGCGCTTCACAGGGTTTATCGGTGACCACCACGAGCTGATGGGCCGCGTTACCAACTACATTCTGACCGGCGAGGCTTTCAGCGGCGGCGAGGATCCCACGGCGTGTAACTTCGGCCGCTGGATGGCCGGCTATCAGACAACCAACCCCGAGATTGCTCGCGCACTGAGCGATGTCCAGGCGCCGCACAACCAGTTTCACGCCAGCGTGGCGCGCATTCGCCAGGCGATGCAGGCCGGTAACAGGCAGGCAGCGATTGCCGAATACACCTCCACCATGCGTCCTGCTGCAGATGACGTCTTCAGTGATTTCGACCAACTGTTGACCGAGGCGGAGCGTGTTGACGATCTGTACGACAGCATGCACGCCCAGGCTATGACCATAGCGGTTGAACGTCAGACCGCCGCTACCGACCTTCTCGCCCAGATCATTCATATCAATGAACAGGTGGCCGAACAGGCAATCGCCACCGCCGCCGCCGACGGCGCGCGCGTTCAGGGAGTTGCCATCATCGGCATGATAATCGGGGTGCTGCTGGCGCTGGTTCTGGGTGTCATTCTTACGCGCGCCATCACCCGTCCGGTAGCGCTCGGGGTTGCCTTTGCCCAGCGGCTGGCCGACGGCGACATGACCGGCACGCTGGAGGTCAACCAGAGAGACGAGATCGGCGTACTCGCCGACGCCATGCGGCGGATGTCGGACAAACTCACCGATGTGGTGCAGAGCGTGCAGGCCGCGGCGCAGAACGTTGCCTCCGGCAGCGGTCAGATGAGCTCCACCGCTCAGGAAATGTCTCAGGGAGCTACCGAGCAGGCCGCCGCCGCCGAAGAAGTCAGCTCCAGCATGGAAGAGATGGGCAGCAACATCCGCCAGAACGCAGACAACGCGCAGCAGACCCAGTCCATCGCGCAACAGTCGGCGCAGAACGCCGAGGCCGGCGGAGAAGCGGTTGATAACACCGTATCGGCCATGAAAGAGATCGCTGAAAAGATCGGCATCATCGAAGAGATCGCGCGCAACACCAACCTGCTGGCGCTCAACGCCGCTATTGAAGCCGCACGGGCCGGCGAGCACGGCAAGGGCTTTGCCGTGGTAGCCAGTGAAGTCCGTAAACTGGCCGAGCGCAGTCAGAAGGCAGCCGGTGAGATCAGCGAGCTCTCCTCGCGCAGCGTATCGGTGGCCGAAGAAGCCGGCGAGATGCTCAAGAAGATCGTACCGGATATCAAGCGCACCGCGGAACTGGTGGAAGAGATCAGCATGGCCAGTAACGAGCAGCGTTCCGGCACCGAGCAGATCAACAAAGCGCTGACGCAGCTCGATCAGGTAGTACAGCAGAACGCCTCCGCCAGCGAAGAGCTCGCCTCAATGGCCGAAGAGCTCTCGAGCCAGTCCAATCAGCTCGACGAGACGATGCGCTTCTTCAAACTGAAGGATGGCCAGGCAGCGCTTGCCGGCGCACCGCGGACCGCGCTCGCAGCCCCGGCACAGCAGCACCGCGGCGGCAGCGCTACCGCGCCTCGGCAGCAGCGGCAGCCACAGCACGCCCACGCGCCGCAAGGCAACGGCGGAGGCCAGCAGACCGGCATAACGCTTGCAAATATCAACGAACGTGGCGCGCAACCGGACAGCGACGACGCGGACTTCGAGGAGTTTTAGAGCCCTGAACCCTACCGCCGGCGCAGAGCGCCGGCGGTAGGGTGGCAGCCAGAAGAGTCAGTACGGATAGCCGATTGCCAGGTTAAACACCAGGTTATCACGGCGCCACTGGCGCGCCGTCAGATCGATTTCATCGACCACCCAGCGCTCACCGCGCTCCAGCCACGGCTTGCGCAAGGGCGCGGCGGCGTCGAGTCGCAGCACAAACAACCCGGGGTCAATGCGCAACCCAATTCCGGCACCCACCGCGGATTGCTCCATAAAGGTTCGCGGATCAAACAGCCCGGTATCCTCGCTTTCTTCATCGCCCAGCATCCAGATGTTACCCGCATCGCTGAAGACCGCGCCTTTGAGAAACCCGACAATCGGGAAGCGGTACTCGAGGTTGGCTTCCAGCCGCATATCTCCGCTACGCTCCAGCGCTGGTCCGCCGTCGGACTCCGGCGCTACGGCACCCGGACCGATGGTACGCCCCTGGAACGCCCGAATACTGTTGGTCCCGCCAACAGAGAACTGCTTGACGCGCGGCAGCGCAGAAGAGTTGCCAAACGCGTAACCCGCACCGGCAACCAGCCGTGCGGCGATCTTGCTCTGCTCGGTCACCGGCACAAAGTAGCGCACATCAGTCTCCAGGCGCGCGAACTGCGAGTACGGTGTCTCCAGTATCAGAAACGGGTCATCGGGGTCCGGTTCACGCGATTCAAACTGGCCGTAGACCAGGCTCAGCAGCGTACCGGCAAGGTCAACGCCGACATTCAGTACCGTTTGATTGCGCCGGCGGGTGACCGCCTGATCGTTGAAAGAGAATGCATACGAACTGCCGATGATGAACTGTTCCTCAAAGCTGCGCTGCAGGCTGGGATTCTGCCGCAACAGCTCACTGAAATCGCTGCTGAAATCGCGCGGGCGAACCAGGGTTACGTCCAGCGGCCGCAGCTGGTGGCGGATTTCGCGGCTCGGACTCCAATCGTAGCCGAACGATCCGGAGATCTGGTCCAGCCGATAGGTATCAACGCGGGTAAGCGTGTTGTACCCGGCGCTGATCCGGGTTCGCGGCAGTACCGCTGCATTGCCACCGGCGTCACGAAAGAACGGCGCTACCACCCGCGGCAGCGTAAGGCGCATCTCGGCACCGAGCTCCCACGAATCGAGCTCAAACTCCTCGGTTCCAAGCCGCGTCTCAAATGCGGAGGTAGTATCGATGCTGAACTCTTCAGCACCGCCGAAGGCGTTGCGGTCCCGATAGCGCAACTGCAGTCCGGGACCGGCAAAATCGTTTGACCGTGTGACCATCTGCAGCTCGCCCTCGATGACTTTCTCGCGCGCGGGCGTCAGATAGACAATTGCGTGCAGTGCCTCGCTCTGCTCGTTGAACTCGTAGCGGATGTTGACAAACCGATAGATCCCAAGCCCCATCAGGCGGTTGATGGTAGCCAGGTGAGCGGCACGGCTGTACATGTCCCCCGGTTCAAACAGAATAGCCTGCGCCACCACCTCCGGCCGTACGCGAAACTCGCTGGTCAGGTAGGAGTAGCGCGGTGCAATCTCGATAGTTGCGGCGTCATCGGGGGCCGCGTCGCGCCCGGGGCTGTGCTCGGCGTACACCGTTATTTCTTCTATCGGATACCGCCGCCGAGCACGCGCAGGCGTGTCGTCTTTGACCGTCAGCTCGAGCGCTACGGTTGAGGCCTGCTGGTCAAGCTCGGCCTCAAAAAGCAGCAACTCGGGCGAGAACGCGTAGAATCCGTCGTCCTTCAAGGCGCGATCGATGCGGATGCGTTCCTCGCGCAAGGTCTCCAGCAGGTATTGATCGCCGGCTCTGATCAAGGTCTCGCCGGCGTGGGCACGAATTGCCGCCGCGAGTTCACCGTCGTCCTGCGGCCAGCTGATCGAGCCGATCCGGTACGGCGGATGCACGCTAACCTCATACGCCAACCCTGCGCGCCGGCGGCGTTCTTCAACACGATAGTCTACCTCGGCTTCGAAATAGCCGTGATTGGCAAGCCAGCTGCGCATTCTCCCGGCGTTGGCCTGAGCGGACACCTGTTCAAACAGCACCGGCTCCTCGGCAAAGCGCTCAAATATCCATGAACGCAAACCAGGCTCCGCGGGCTCACCAACCACGTGATAGACCCAGACCCACGGGCGCATGATGCCCAACCAGGCGGTGTTTGGCCGCGGGCGCACCACCTGCTGCAGATCCGATGCCAGCGCTCGTTTACCGCGCACCCGTTCTTCCGAATCAACATCAACACTGGACCCAACGTAGAGTTGCTGGTCCTCTTCGAGAAAACGAACGGTAGTACAGCCGGTCAGCGCTGCAGCAACGGCGCTTAGCAGCAACAGGCGCGTGAGCTGTTTCATTCCTGCTCTGCTTCCTCGCGCTTGCGGATAGCCGCCTGCTCGGCGCGCGAACGGAGCCACGGCAGATGGTCAAACTCGTGGCGGAACAGCAGTGATACGCCGGTTGTGGTCAGCGCGCCTTCCAGCGGTCCCTGGTACTGCTGTTCGCGGAATCCGCGGATCCGGTAACGCCCATCGGGTGTCAACAGGTACTCCACTGACAGGTCACCGGCAATTTCGCTGAAGCCGGTCTCGCGGCTGCGCTCGCCCTCTATGTCAACCTGCCCGCCGAAACGCACAATCAAGCGCTCGTCGAGCATCCGCTGGCTCAACTGCAGCCCCACCTCGGTGCGACCTTCGGGGCCGTGCTCGGTAAACTCCTCGTACGATTCGATCTCGAAGGTCAGATCGACACCGGGAATGACGCGTTGCGACAACGCGTTCAGCTGGTTGCTGAGAAGCTGACTGGCGCTGGAGCGTGCTCCGGCACCGACTACTGCGGCTTCATCAATTCCGCCGAGATCATCGGCAACAAACTGGTTGAGAACGATGAGCGAAAACGCCTGCGTATTGCGCCGTGACTCGTTCTGGTTTATCTGCTGTACCGCGGCGTACGGAGCGCCACCCATCGCGGAGCGCTCCCGCGGCGGCATGTCGATCGAAAACTCGATCTCGGGCTGCATCAGACTGCCCTGCATGCTCAGTACCACCTGAAACTGCAGGTCTCCGGTTATCGCAGGCCCGGCCTCCGGCTCCTGGACAGCGGCGGCAGGCGCAAGCAGCGGTGCCACCGAGGTTCTCACGGTGTACGATGCGCGTACATCCAGCGTTGCCTCCAGCGGATCGCCGGTCCATACCACACTACTGCCGGAGGCAATTGCGAACTCACGGCGCGTGATGTTGTAGAACGAGAGCGTATAGCTTCCTTCGCTGATTTCGTATCGCCCGGCCAGGCTCAGGGTGCCGGTCGGGTCGATGCCAAGACTCAACTCGCCACCGCCGCGCATTCGCAGACGGTCACCGCTGCGCTGGTCAACTATCAGTTCCACCAGCGTTGAGCTGTCCACTCGCAGATTGGTGGTCACATCCACGCCGGTGAAGACCGTCTGCGCCGGCTCGATCTCCTGTGGCAGCCCGTCTACAGCGTCTCTGTCGCGAAACCGCACTACCCCCTCGGCTTCACCGACCATAGCGCCGGGGTCGGGCAACACCAGGGTAACCGAGCTTCCCTGCTGCAACCCGATGTCGCCAAGAGCCCGCGGTTCGGCAAGCGAGCCACTGAGGCGCAGATCACTGTCGATCACCAGCCGACCCCAGAAGCGCGGGTTATCGCGCGCCGTGGTATCCAGAATCTGGAACCGGTCGGTCCGTATGCCCAGGTCGAGGGTGATATCCCGCGGATCTGGCGCCAGGCTGATGCTGCCGTCCACCGTGACGCGGTTACCGCCGCGATCGCGAACACTGAAGCCGGCAAAACGTACTTCGTTTCCCGCGATCTCAATTGTCTCGTCTCCAACGCTGAAAGACGTACCGAGCTGAGACACCATAAAACCGGCATCGCGAAACGCTATCGTGCCGCTGATATCCGGAGCTCCAATTGTGCCGCCTGCGGTTATCTCTCCGCTGATGTAGCCACTGGTGTCAGACAGTTCATCGGGGATGTAGCCCGAGAGATACTCGATGTCGAGCCGGGACAAGACTACGTTCACCTCGCCTCGTTGTTCGCCGGGATCAAACCAGCCGCCGGCTTCGGCCAGGTTGTCGTCCTTGCTCACCTCAACGCGGAAGCGCGAGAGGCCGTCCTCGTATTCAGCCTCGAGCACCAGGTTACCGACTTCGCGTGACGCCAGCACCAGGTCCCGTCCGCGCATATCGGCTGCAATCATCAACGGTTGCTGTTCGGCAAAGTAGAGCGTGGCGATCCCGTCCAGGGCGCCCGAATAGGCGTCTGCATCCTGATTGAGCAGGGCGATGACGGTGGAAATATCGAAATCGCTGAACTCGATATCGATCGGCGGGAAGGGATCTTCATCCAGCGTGCGCGAGTGAATCGATATGGCGGACTGCTCCTTCTCCAGACGCAGATTGTCAAAGCGAACACCGTCCGCTGCAATATGAACCTGATGATCGTCGTTGATCTGCCAACGGTGCTCCCGCACCATCAGCTGCTGCGGCTCAAATTGAACCACAAGGCTGCGGTCCTCGACGCGCGCACGCGCGCCGCCGCGTAACAGCTCTGCTTCCTGTTCATCGTCCAGCACCAGATACGCCGACAGCGTGTTGCCCCGGGCGTCACCTCTTAGCCGAGGCTGGTGAAACCGCTGATCAGCAGCGTCAAAGCGGGACGCGCTTATCTCGTAGAGCAACACGCGCGGGCCGCTGGAAACCTCCAGCCTCAGGTCCTGCGCGTTAAACTCTGCTACCGCTATCTGCTGAACATCCAGCTCCGCGGCAAGGTTTCCACTGGAGCCGTCGTAACTCATGCGCGCGTGCGCAGTCGACAGCGCGCTGAGCTCGGGAATCAGCGGCACCAGCAGCGATAACGGCTCATTCAGGTCAATGGCCAGGTCGATGCTGCCGTCGGGGCGCTCGGGGATCTCGGCGCCCGGCAAGACAAAATAGCGCTGCAGGTGCTGCTGCAGATTATCGCTCAGAGCATCAAACCGCAGATCTGAACTGAAACGCACCTGCAATACGTCAGAATCCACATTCAGTCGCGAATCGTGGCGTGATCCCTCCGCTGCACTATACGCGGTCAGTGAGAGCGTGTTCAAACGGTGTTCGCGCTCTTGTTCGCGCAGCAGCAGATTCTCCAGCGTCATCTCAGCACTGAACTCGCTCAGGTGGAGAATCGAGACATCGAATAGCGCTTCACCACGCAACTGCAGCGGCCCGCCGGCCAGTCCAAGGCGCTCCAGGTCAGCGTGCGCCACCTCGACCGATCCACGATACTGCGCAGC
This sequence comes from Spirochaetaceae bacterium, assembly GCA_007693325.1. Taxonomy (GTDB): domain Bacteria; phylum Spirochaetota; class Spirochaetia; order DSM-27196; family PWMO01; genus PWMO01. The sequence goes on along the minus strand of REDW01000104.1, from coordinate 61,593 downwards.
ATCGACCCGCTGGTTGACGTCGGCCTCAAGGCTTGCATCCAGCTCTTCACCAAACGTAACCCGGGCGCGCAGAGCGTGGGCCAGTGGAGCCCCAAGCGGAGTATCGGGCCACTCCTGCAACGGATGGATCTCGCCCTGCAGGCCGGCGTGTCCAGCACTGCTGTCTCCGGCAAGGTCCGCCTCCAGCCAGTAGCGCGACCCGCTCAACGTACCCGAGATACTCACCCAGTCGGGCAGCAGCACGGGCAGCTGACGCGTATCCACGCCCAGGCGCTGCAGCCGCTCACGGTCGAACTGCAGCTGGTCGATGCTCACGCTGTACGATAGTTGCTCAGATGTCACCAGGCCCTGCAGCTCACCGCGCGCGCTGAACCGGTTGCGTTCATCCAGCGAGATGTCGATGAGCGGAACCTGCAGGTCATCGAGCGTGCCAAACACCGACCCGCTGACGGCAAAGTCGGCACCCTGCAGTGCATCGCGTAGCTGTTCCGGCAGCAAGGGCAGCATCTGCTCCAGATCCGCAGCTGCTACGCGGGTGTCGTACACCGTTGCCGACAGCAGACTGTTGCCGCCGACTAACTGCGGCCGGTCCGCATCGCGCTCATGGCCGGAGCCCTCGTCGGGCGCGGCACTCAGCGAGAACGCGGCGCGCACAGTCGAGTCGGCACCGGCCAGCAACAGGTGGTCAACGCGCGCGCTGCGCTGGTCGAGCATAAGCAACAGCTCACCGTGCTCGAGACTCAACCCGTTGAAATCCTGCAAAGACAGACGGCGAACATCCAGCAACAATTGCCCACGGTCTATTTCAAGTTCGGACGCCTGTAACCGCACGCCGTCAAAACGCAGCGGCTGGACATCACCTTGCTGCCGGCTGTAGCTCACACGGGCGTCGGACAGCTCAATGTTGCCAAACCTGACGCTCCACGGCTCGATTTCCAGGGCCTCGCGTTCGGCCGGCGAGCGTACCGCCAGCGACTCGCCAAACTCGACAATGTTGAGCGTTTCTCCGTTGCGCAGATGCAGCTGCACTCCAACCAGAGTCAACGACGAGATATCCACCGTGCGGTCAAACAGCGCACGCAAATCGATGACTCCGCGGCCACGATCCACCGCAACCATGGTCTGTCCGTCGGGCTCACTGACGCGCAACCCGGAAAACCAGACTTCACCGGACAAGCCGCCCTGCACCTCGGTGATTTCGATACGGGTATCCGAGCGCTGGGCCATTCCGTCAAAGAGCTGCCGCAACAGCTGCAACTGCACCCACGGATGCAGCGCCAGCAGCCCCGCCATACCGGCTATCGCGAGCAGCGAGACAATCGAGATTGAAACTACCAGTGCGAGCTTTTTCATCTAGCGCGTATGATCCCTTATTCCTATAAGGTACCGCTGCCGCGGGTACGGTGCAAGCGCACACGCAGAATCTTGACACAACGCAGACACGGCAGCGCACGCTGGCGAAAACTGTGGCAGTATGGCATAATCGGCGCAACGTCATGGATAGCAACAGCGATTCACGCGCGGCAGACACCACCCTCATCGAAGACGTTGCGCGCACCACCGAAGGTCTCGCCGCGCGCCCTTCGTGGGGCGCCTATTTCATGGCTACCGCCTTGCTGCTGGCATCTCGTTCCAGCTGCCAACGGCTTCACGTAGGCTGTGTACTGGTCTCCGGCGGTCAGAACCGCAACCGGATCATCGCCGCCGGTTATAACGGCTTCCTGCCGGGTGCCGTCCACCGCTCGCGTATGCGCGACGGCCACGAGCAGGCAACCGTACACGCCGAGCAGAACGCTGTTGCCGACGCCGCGCGGCGCGGTGTCCGCCTGGACGGAGCTACCATCTATATCACCCACTTCCCGTGTATCACCTGCGCCAAGCTGCTGGCGGCCGCCGGTGTGAGCGAGATTGTATACCACTACGACTACCGCAACGATCCGCTGGTGCCCGATATTCTGCAGCAAAGCTCGGTAGTGTTGACCCGGCTCTGATACGCAGAGGACTGTGAAGCGATGCGCCCCGCAATACGCACCCGAATGGTTATCCTGGCTGATGATTTTACCGGTGCCAACGATACCACGGTTCAGTTTGCTAAACGGGGTTACGCAAGCGCGGTCTCGTTTGACGGCACGCTACCACCGCAGTCGCTACAGCGCTTTGACGTGCTGGCGATTGACACCGAGTCGCGCTTTGACAACGCGCGTAGCGCCTACGACAAGGTCTTTGCCGCGGTCTCACAGCTGCAGACCCACGGCGTGCAGCACTTCTACAAGAAGATAGACTCAACCATGCGCGGCAACCCCGGCAGCGAAATTGCCGCGGCACTCGATGCCTCCTCAGCGCGCCTGGCAGTAGTGGCGCCGGCGCTGCCGCACCACGGACGCACCACGGTCGGCGGCCGCTGCCTGGTGCACTCCCAGCCGCTTGCCGAAACCGAGACCGCGCGTGATCCGAGGACGCCGGTAGCACACTCATCAATCGCAGACATTATGTCGACTCAGTGCAGCTATCAGATCACGTTGATCAATCTGGAGGCCGTCCGCCGCGGGCCGTTGCCGCTGCAGGAGCGGCTGCGCCGGATCTGCGCCGCTGCAGGACCTCAGCTGGCAGTCGTGGACGCCGAGACAGACCACGACCTGCAGATTATCGCCGCCGGCGTGTGGCAGCTGGATCAAGCGGTGCTGCCGGTCGGTTCTTCGGGATTGGCCCAATTTCTGCTCCCACCAAAAACCAGCGCTGCACCGGTGCTGATTGTGGTTGGCAGTTTGAGCGCCAATGCCGCTGTGCAGATCGACCACGCGCTGCAGCAGCGCTCTGAGCTGTGCGAGCTGCGTCTCGATCCTGCAGCCGCAGTTGACGCGCCGCAGGCCGAGCATAGCCGTCTGAAGCAACTGTATCACAACGCCCGCAGCCGCGGCGCGCCGTGTCTGTTACGCAGCCCGGGCGGCGGCGACGCCACCCACACGTGTGCCGACAGTATCGCGCGTTTCATCGGGCATCTGGTAGCCGCTATTGTCCTGAGCGAGCCGCCCGGCGGCCTGATGCTCAGCGGCGGGGACACCGCCGTGAAGGTTGCAGCCGCGCTCGGCTGTAGCGGTTTTTCGGTTGAAACCGAAGCGCTACCGGGTATCCCGTGTGGGCACTTTGTGCTGGACCACACGGCGCGCGGCAATTCCGCCGCGGTCAATCAGATACCGGTAGTAACAAAGGCCGGCGGTTTTGGCGCTGACAATGCCATACTACGTATTCTGGACTATCTCGAGGAGCGGGCGTGATGATTGCAGTTACTATTGGCGATGCAAACGGAGTAGGTCCCGAACTTATGCTCAAGGCGTGGGGCGAGGGGCTGTTCGGCGCAGACACCGTAGCCGTCGGCGATCTTGCCGCACTCAAGCGAGCCCGCGAGGCTCTGAGTCTCAGCATCGATTTCACGCCAGTGGCCGACGCTGCCGCTCGGCCCCGGGCGGGCACACTGGCGGTACTTGATCTCGGGCTGCTGTCGCCGGCCGACATACACCCCGGGCGGCTCTCTATGGAAAGCGGCAGAGCGGCTATAGCCTACGTTGAACGCGCCACGCGCCTGGCGCTCGACGGCGTTATCGATGCCATGGTGACCCTGCCAATCAACAAGGAAGCCTGCGGTCTGTCGCAGCCGGGGTTTTCCGGCCATACCGAGTTCATTGCCGAGTTGTGCGGCACCAGAGCTACAACCATGATGCTGGCCTGCGAGAAGCTGATTGTAACCCACGTCAGCACCCATGTGGCGTTGCGAGACGCCATCGAGCGCGTGCGGCAACAGCGCGTGCTGCAGGTTATCGAGCTGACCCACAGCGCGCTGCTGCGGTTGCGCCCGCGAGCCAGAATTGCGGTTGCCGGGCTCAACCCGCACGCCGGCGAACACGGCCTCTTTGGTCAGGAAGACGCACGCGAGATCCAGCCCGCGGTGCAGGCCGCGCGCACGCGCGGTATCGACGCCCACGGACCGATCGCCGCCGATACGGTCTTCTACCAGGCGGTGGAAAACCGACGTTACGACGCGGTGGTCTGCATGTACCACGACCAGGGTCACATCCCGATGAAGACGCTGGACTTTGACGGCGGTGTCAACGTGACCCTCGGCCTGCCGATAATCCGAACCTCGGTTGACCACGGAACCGCCTTTGACATCGCCTACCAGGGCATCGCACGCACGCGCAGCCTGCACGCCGCCTACCGCATGGCTCAGCTGCTGGCAGCGGGCCGCTGAGCGCATGCAGACCAACGTTACGCGCCTGCTGCAGGCCCACGGTGTAGCGCACGAGGTCATAACTTACGACAGCGGTGGGGCTGCCCTGGACGCAGTCTCGGTGGCGCGCAGGATCGGCGCAACGGCGGACGAGCTGTTCAAGACGCTGGTAGCGCGCGGTGACCGCAGCGGTCTGCTGGTCTGTTGCGTACCCGGCTCGCTGGAGCTGGACCCCGGAAAGGCAGCTGCTGCCGGCGCCGACAAGCGCGTGGCGCTGATCGCTGCGCGTGACCTGTTTGCCACTACCGGCTACCGGCGCGGCGCCTGCTCGCCCATCGGCATGCGTACCCCGCTGCCAACCCTGATCGATGAGACCGCCCTTCTGCACCAGCGAATCTACGTCAGCGCCGGTGTTCTCGGTGCCCAGATCCGTATTGCACCGACAGTGCTGGCGCAGTTCGTCGGCGCGCGGTTTGCCGATCTCACCTGAGGAAAGGATGATTTGCACAAGCGCGCTGCAAAGCGTACACTATAGGCGTGTCGTCTCAAACGCATGCACCGAGTCAGCAAACACCTCGCGATATCAACGCGCTGCTCGATACGGTTGACTCGATACATCACATCCAGGAGCTCGACGAACTGCTGGAGCGCGTGCTGCACGAGAGCCGCCGTTTTGTCAAAGCGGATGCCGGAACGCTCTACCTGATCTCAAAGCAGCGGCTCTTTTTCAGCTACGTGCAGAACGATACGCTGTTTGCCCGCAACCAGGCTGAGTCGCGCTACGTCTACTCCAGCCGCAGCCTGCCGTTGGACAACCGTTCGCTGGCCGGCTACGTTGCCTCCAGCGGAGAGTCGCTGCTGATCGATGACGTCTATCACATCCACAGCGACGTGGACTACTCTTTCAATCCTTCGTTTGACCAGAAGTCGGACTACACCACCGGTTCGATGCTGATTGTCCCGCTGATCACGCGCTCTGCCAAGGTTGTGGGTGTGCTGCAGCTGATCAACGCGCTGGATAACCAGGGCCAGGTGGTGCCGTTTTCCGAACAGGACCGGCGCTACGTCAATCAGTTTGCACGGCATGCCGCCAACGCCATCGAAACCGCGCGCATGAGTAAGGAAATGGTACTGCGAATGGTTGAACTGGCCGAGCTCCGCGATCCCTACGAGACCAGCCGCCACGCCAAGCGAGTTGGCGCGTACGCTGCCGAACTCTACGAAATCTGGGCGCAGCAGCGCAGCATACCCGAACGCACCATGCGGCGCAACCGCGGTATGATCAAGACCGCGGCAATGCTGCACGACATCGGGAAAATTGCAATCAGCGATGCAATCCTGAAAAAACGCAACGCACTCAGCGCAGAAGAACAGACCCTGCTGAAATGGCACACCGTTCTCGGCGCACGGCTGTTCAGCCGTGCCGATTCACCGTGGGACCAGATAGCGCGCGAGGTCATACTGAATCACCACGAGCGCTGGGACGGGAGCGGTTATCCGGGAAAAATCAAATCGCTGCAACTCAGCAACATCGAATTCGGCGCGGGCAAACGCGCCGAAGAGATCCCCGTCAGCGCGCGGATAGTGTCGATTGCGGACGTATTTGACGCGCTGATCTCCGAACGTTCTTACAAGAATCCGTGGGTTGAAGAACGCGCCCTGGAGTACCTGAAGCAGAACGCCGGCCGTCAGTTTGACCCCGAACTGGTTGAAATCTTTCTGGGTATGCAGGACGTGGTAGCCTCGATCCGCCGCAAGTACGAATACTGATCGGAACGGCGCGCTGCTGCGGGGCGACAGACCTCCGCGTCCGTGTTACAATGACACCATCCACAACCCAAGACCAACTCACAGGGAATCGCTATGAAAAGCACGCAACATAACACCCCTTGGAGCTTCCTCGACCAGTATCGTGGAACGCACTTCAACGGCACGTGGCCCACGCTGGCCGAACTCTTCACTATCAGCGCAGAACGCTTTCCCGATCGCCAGTGCTACACGGTCTACGACCCCGAGCGCATCAGCATGACATTCCGTGAAGCGCAGCAGATCATTCTGCGAGTGGCAAATTTCCTGCGTTCGGTCAAGATAGACCACGGAGACAAGGTGGCGGTCAGTGGCAAGAACAGCCCCGAGTGGGCGATCGCCTACATGGCTACGCTGTTCGCCGGCGCCACGGTTGTACCGATAGACTACCAGTTAAAAGACGCCGAGATCGAGCGGCTGCTGTCGGTTTCGGGGGCCCGGGTGCTGTTTGTTGACGAAGAGCGCTTTGAACACTTCCGCGCGCGCAAGGCCGCCCCGCGCGGTGTGTTCAGCCTCTCCAGCAATCAGGAGCCGTACATCTATCATCTCGAGGCCAAACGCGACTACAAGATCAAGCCGGCAGCCGAAGATGACCTGGCCGCTATCCTGTTTACCTCGGGCACAACCGGGCGGCCCAAGGGCGTCATGCTGACGCACGCCAATTTTGTCTCGGACTGCCTTCTGGCACAGGCCAACCTCAGCATCTACCACACCGACATCTTCTACGCACTACTGCCGCTGCACCACTCGTACTGTATGCTGGCGGTATTCATTGAAAGCATGTCGGTGGGAGCCGAACTGGTATTCGGCAAGCGCATGGTGATAAAGCAGATTCTGCACGACCTGAAAGAGGCGCGCGTCAGCATGTTTCTGGGTGTGCCGATGCTGTTCAACAAGGTACTCAACGGCATCATGCGCGGTGTCCGGGAAAAAGGCATTATAGTCTACGCAGTGATTCGATTCCTGATGGGCCTCAGCGGCTTGATCAAGAAACTCAGCGGGAAAAACCCCGGCAAGAAGATCTTTCACAGCGTGCTGGACAAGGCATCACTGGCTACGGTGCGGATCTGCATCTCCGGCGGAGGACCGCTGGCGCCGAGCGTTTTTCGGCGCTACAATCAGCTCGGCATCGACTTTGTGCAGGGCTACGGCTTGACCGAGACAGCACCGATTCTGACCCTCAATCCAAAAGACCACTACAAGGAGACCAGCGTCGGCCGGGTGATCCCCGAGGTCGACATGAAGATCATCGATCCCGATGAACGCGGTGCAGGGGAAATTGTGGTCAAAGGACCGATGGTCATGCAGGGCTACTATAATATGCCCGAGGAAACCGCCGAAGTCTTCACCGACGACGGTTACTTCAAGACCGGTGATATCGGCTACCTGGACAGCGAAAACTACCTCTATCTCACCGGCCGCGCCAAGAACCTGATTGTCACCGAGGGCGGCAAGAACGTCTACCCCGAAGAGATCGAAAACAACTTTCAGCTCTATGACGAGGTGGAGCAGATCATGGTACGCGGCTACCAGGACGATCCTCACAGCAAGGTCGAACAGATCGAGGCGCTGATCTATCCCAGTCAAGAGCTGTTTGAACAGCAGCTGCAGCGCGGCGAGGCGGGTCGCAAAGCGATTGAAGAACGCATCAATGAGGTTGTTGCCGAGGTGAACCACCAGATGACACCCTACCAGCGGATCAATCGGGTAGTGCTGCTCGATGAGCCCATGGAGATGACCACTACCAAGAAAATCAAGCGCCACTCCGTAGAGGGTGAACAGCAGCACTGAGCGCCACGCCTGCAAGAGAGCAGCTCCGGCTATGGATCACCTGAAACACCTGCTGGCGCTGGCCGGCACCATTGACTCGCACTGCCACCTCACGGTCACCGCCGGCCGAGGTGTGCCGCTGCGCGATATACTCAGGCGCTGCTTTGACGCCGGCATGTGCTCGCTGCTGGACATCGGCATCCATGCCGGTGACCTGCAGCAGAGGCTCGAGGCGGCCGCCGGCTTCCCCTACGTTGTACACAGCGTAGGGGTGCATCCCGCTGAAGCCGCGCGTGTCACCGCCGACACTGCACTGCGTAGTATCCGCGATGCGGTAGCCAACCCGGCAGTGGTGGCTATCGGCGAAACCGGTCTGGACTGGTTCCGCGGACGCGACCACTCCGCGGCGCAGTACGCGCTGTTTGAGGCGCAGCTGCACGCTGCGCGTGAGTTTGACTTACCGTTGATCATCCACAACCGGAATGCTACCGAAGATATTCTCCGCGTGCTGCGCGATTGCCCGCCGCCGCGCGGGGGAATCATGCACTGCTTCTCCGCGGCTCCCGACTACGTGGACAAATGCGTTGACCTGGGGTTCTACGTATCATTTGCCGGAAATCTGACGTTCCCTGATGCCGAACAGCTGCGCCTGGCGGCCGCCAGGGTCCCGCTGGACGCGCTGCTGGTTGAGACCGATGCGCCCTTTCTGGCTCCGCTGCCCGCGCGCGGCAGACCCAATCATCCGGGCTACGTCGCTCACACCTACGGTGCGCTGGCGGAAATCAGGCACCAGCCGCTGGACCGGTTAGTCTGCGCGGTGGCCGAGAACTTCGCGCGTCTGTTTCCCACTGCCCCGCTGGCCCCGCGTACAAACGCTGAACAGCAGCGCTAAACGCGGACCGCTTCTCTGCTCTACCAGCCGTCCACCATGTCGTCGGGATCGCGGCTCTCTTCGGTGAAGAGGTCCGTCATGACGCGCAGGTCATCGAAGTAGACGTAATACGAGCCGTAGGTCTCCAGCATCGCGGGGCGGATCAGAAATCCGAGTATTTCAATGCCTGCCAGGTGCGGATAGTGCACGTTGCGCTGCATGATGTTGGGCGGGATTGCGGTTGTCATGCGGCGCCAGCCGGAGAAGTTCATGCGGCCCATGTAGAGCTGGCCCTGGTTGCCGAACTGGTCGCGGATAATGGCGTACAGCTCGTGATTGAAGTTGCGTCCGACCACCCACACCGAGAGCGTCTTGGCTATACCCGGCACCGGCAGAGGTCTGATAGCCTCAACGTAGATATTGGTTATTCCGCGGCGGAAGAACTCGGTCTTGATACCCAGTACGTAATCATCGGGAATATCGATTCCAGCGGCAACTTCGGCTTCGATCGGCTCCTTGTCCATCGGACCGCCCTCGAGCCGCCGGTGCGTGATCACTCCGGCATCGTGCGGCACGTACGTGCGCCAGAAACCTGGGTCCTCAAATCGCGAGATCGAGACTTCCTGCAGGGCCTGCTGGGCGGTATCCTGTCCCAGCTGTTCCGCCTGGATATCGTTGACTTCCTGTGCAACCAGCGAGCCGCCGGTAGCCACCAGAGCAATCAGGACCATAAGGAATAGTGTTTGTTTCATTGCCGCCCCTCCTACATTCCGCGCGCTTCGTTCCAGAGCTGCTCAACGGCATCCGGATCACCCAACTGCTCGCCATCCCAGTAGTCCTCCGCCAGGTTGGTGACCACACGAAGCTCGTCCAGATAGACGTAGAACTCGTTGACGCGTTCTGTTGGTCGCGTCCACAGAACTATCTTGACCAGCTCCAGGCCGCGGCGTTGCGGAACGTAACTCACCTGCTGCGGTATCCAGGTGGGCACGTCTACAAAGATATTGTCCCACCCGCGGTAGTTGATGTCTCCCACGCGCAGAGTGTGCACGATACCGCGATGATCGCGCAGCTGGACGTCGATATAGTAGTCACGATTGGAACCCCAGACCCACATATCGATTGACTGTGCGGTACCGGGCAGAGGAATGGTTCTCGCGACCAGTTCACCGTCCTCGTTCTCCTGCGCCGGGATGATCTCCAGATAGTTGTATCCGATGCGGTTGAATCCGGCGCGAATGCCAAGCGAGCGCAGCGTCACGTCCTCCGGTTCGGTGCGGTGAAGGGCTTCCGGCCAGGCACGTACCCATTCCCAATCCAGCAGGTCGTCATTGACGAAGCGGCTTCCACGAACCATCCACAGGTTGGAGGGGTCGTTGAAGTCGTCCAGAACGACCGAGTTTATCATCGGCCGACGCGTCTGAGCCAACAGCGGCGATGAGCCCAAAATGAGCAGCGCCAGAACACAGACGAACAGGCGAATACCCTGTTTCATTCCTTTCTCCTTCCTCATCATCGTTGGTAGGTGCGAGCGCATAGCACTCCAAAGTATATTTCCATCACCTGGCTTTGTCAAATCGCGTCCGGCTCACGACAGCACAGCCGCCTCGCCAGCGCAAAACCTGCCTTCTCACTTTCCAGCATCGGCAGCCGCAGGCATAGAATTAACCCTGCGGGATGAGATTACCGGCCCGTGGACATAGCGCGCAGCAACTTCCAGTACTGGGCTCGGCTCTGCAGTCAATACCTCCTGCAGGGCGTCTGACCAGGAATGCTCTATCCAGCCTGTCACGCGTGCGTCTATCTGCTGCGGCAGCAGCCACTCGCTGATGATTGCAGTTTCCCGGCTGCCGATTACCTCCCAGGCGGCAGCGTTGGCCCGACCGAGGAAGAACGCTATCAACCCGTGGTCCGAAGCGAGCGCTTCACGCAGCGCGTCACTATCGGGAACCGAACTGTACTGATAGACCGTCAAAGCAAGTTCAGCCTCGGACAGCCCCAGCGCTTCACGCCGCTGTTCAAACGAGCGGCGAAAGCGCTCCAGCTCATCGGCGCGCTGTGGCGAGTCAACCAGAAACAGCAGCGTGCATCCGCCAGAGACACCGCGGCCCGCGGCCAGGACGTCAACCGCCGCCCGCGCCGCGGCCTCAAAGGCAGCGCTGCGATCAAATCTGACCGCGGCCACGTTGGGCGCCGGCGCTGCGCTGTCGCGGCCTATCAGATAAAAGCGCCGCTCTGGAAACTCAGCGGCCGCCTGCAGCGCCATGCGGCCAACCAGCGCCGGCAGCAGTACCGTCGGCGCGTTGTGGGTTTCCAGCGTGTAGGTCAGTGCGTCGGCGGTCAACTCATCGAGTGAAACCACCAGCGCCCGCGCACTCTGCGCGCGCGCGCTGCGCCGCAGCTCGCGGCCCAGACCGCCATTGCTGTCTGCGGTTGCCGAGTGGATGGGATCCAGAATGACCAGGACATCCGGCGCGCAGCCGCTCAGGACCACAGCAGCCGCGATAGCGGCAAACGCAGCGCGAACCGGCAGCTTCACAGCGCGTCGTTCACGCCGGCATCGCTGTAGCTACGATCGGGGTAGTAGCTGGTACGCAACATGAGATAGCCAACGACAAGGGCTGCGGTCACCAGTACTGCGACCGCAGCGCCCGGCAGTCCGTACCCGAGTGTCAGCAGCAGCGGCGCAAACACGGTCAGCCCGGGCACAATCAGCAATAGCAGCAGGTAGAGCGAACGCAGTACTATTCGCGGTTCGCGAACCCACGCCCCCGATAGAACCGGAGCCAGCGCCATCAGCGCGGCGCGTTGCGCCGGCAGCACCAGAACCCGGTAGGCGCCCATGTAACCGGCATCCAGGATGATCTCGCCCACCCCGAAGACGGTCAGAAATGCCGCCAGAAAGAGGGTCATAGCCGGTACCATTGCACGGTCGTCGTGCGCGGCCAGCCGGTGATAGAAGATGAAGAATCCGCCGATACCCAGAAGATAGGGCAGATAGGCGTCGCGGACAGCAAAGAACAGCAGGAGATCAGCCGGCTGGTAGCGTAGTTCCAGTAGTGTTCGAACCGCCAGACTGGCTACAAACCCTGCGGCATACCAGAGCACTCCGCGCACAATCGGGCCGGCCAGATTTCCGCGTTCACCGGTGTAGCAGAGGATCACATAACAGGTCAGTGGAACTGCCAGCAACGTAAACAGTATCATAGTGTTGACGGAGGCTATCATGAGTGCTTTCGGCTGTGCAAGCCGCTATTGACACTGGCGATGGCTGAATCTAGTATGCCCACAAACATGAGCAACAACGTTGGACAATCGCTTAGCGCTATACCTCAGGATGTCATATTCGAAGACGGAGTAACGCTCGACAGCGGCCGCACGTTTGCCCCGATCAACGTGCGCTATGAAACCTACGGCAGCCTTGACCGGAAACGCTCCAACGCCATTCTGATTGTGCACGCCTTCTCCGGCGATGCCCACGCGGCCGGCATGCATCCCGGAGGCACACTTCCCGGATGGTGGGACAACATGATTGGCCCCGGTAAGGCGTTCGATACCAACACCTACTTTGTCATCTGTTCCAACGTGCTGGGGGGTTGCCAGGGGACAACCGGCCCCGGCTCTCCCGACCCGCTGACCGGACGCCCGTATGCGCTGGAGTTTCCCGTAGTTACCATCAATGATATGGTCAAGGTGCAGAAGCGCCTGATCGACCATCTGGGTATCGACAGGCTGCTCTCCGTTGCCGGGGGCTCTATGGGCGGCATGCAGGCGCTGGAGTGGGCCGTCACCTATCCGCAATCGGTTGCCACCGCGGTCATTCTGGCTTCCACCTCGTGCCTGTCCGCGCAGGGGATCGCCTTCGACGCGGTAGGCCGCAACGCCATCATGTCCGACCCGCGCTGGAACAACGGCAACTACTACGACGCCGAACCACCGGCGCGCGGCCTGGCAATCGCGCGCATGCTCGGACACATCACCTATCTGTCCGACGAGTCGATGGGGATGAAGTTTGGACGCAAACTGCAGCAACGTTCGCAGTTCGGATTCGATTTTGACGATCAATTTGCTGTGGAGAGTTACCTCGAGCACCAGGGCGGCAAATTTGTCGATCGCTTCGACGCCAACTCTTACATCTATCTGACCAAGGCGATGGACTACTACGACATCGGCAAGCGCTACGGGAGCCTGCAGCAGGCCTTCGAGCAGGGCAGCTCCAAGTACCTGGTGATCTCGTTCACCTCGGACTGGCTCTATCCACCGTACCAGTCCAAAGAAATGGTATTCGCAATGATGAAAGCCGGCAAGGACGTCTCGTACGCCGAACTATCAAGCCCGTACGGGCACGACTCCTTTCTGCTCGAAACCACTCGCCAGGCCGAGATCATCAGCGGCTTTCTGGAGACCGCGTATGCGAGAACGTGATCATTTCAGCTACGATGAAATCGTAGCTCTGGTACGCCACGGCAGCAGCGTGCTCGATCTCGGTTGCGGCAACGGCGAGCTGCTGCAGCGCCTGAGTCAAGAAAAACAGGTGCACGGACGCGGGGTGGATATAGAAGAACAGATGATCGTGCAGTGCATCGGACGCGGTATCTCAGTCTATCAGGGAGACCTCGACGAAGGGCTACGCGACTACGCAACCGGCAGCTACGACTACGTGATCCTCAATCAGACGCTGCAGATGGTGCGCCATCCGGTAATGCTGTTGCAGGAGATGGTGCGCGTTGGACGCGAGGTGATCGTCAACTTCCCCAACTTCGGCTACGTTGTCAACCGGCTCCAGTTGATGGTTCTGGGACGCATGCCGGTCAACAAGAATCTGCCCTATCAATGGTACGATACACCCAATATCCACTTCTGCACCCGCAAGGACTTTGTAACTCTGTGCGGGAACCTCGGCATTCCAATTCTGAGAGAGATTGCGCTGCGCCGCAACCGCCACGTTCCGTACACGCTACGCAACATCCTGGCCACCGAAGTCTGTTTTGTCCTGCAGGGGACTAACGGTGGTGGGCAATCAGGAGAGAGTCAGACCAGCGTTTCCAGGTCGTAGCGTGAACGCGCCAGCTGCCGGCGGCGCTCACAGTCCCTGGCGAGGCCGTGCAGTAGATCAGCGGTCCGGCTGTCCAGAGCGCTGGACGCCAGAGCGTTGTACAGATCCGAGAGTGCCTCCTCTCGGCGGCAGATCAGCATCAGAAAATCGACGTACTGCATGCCGGCGTCAAAGGCGTACTCGAGATCAGGGTCAGCGTCAACGCCGCCGAGGCTTGTTGATCTCTCGGCATCGAAGACGCTCTCCAACGGCGCCGCGCGGCGCAGCTGCTGGATCTTGTCCAGCCGCTCGCGACTGGCCGCCTTGAGGGTCTGCAGCATGTTACGGGCGCTGTAATGGTCGGTAATCTCGGCGTAGACGCCGTAGATGTTGCCATTTTCTGATTCAATGCGTTCTGCCAACTCTACCAAACCAATAATGGTGCTCATAGCCACAGACAACCTCGCCGCTATTATATATACTCCCAGGCTATCGGCATACCCTTTGACTCTTTGGCGCAGTGATGATAGATTGTGCCATTCAATGCTATGCTTTGCCGATAGAGCGCGGTAGGAGGCAGATTGGCTGTAAAAGATTTACGAACGAACTCGATGATTCGCGTGCGCGAAGTTCGTCTGGTGGATGACGAAGGCACCCAGATGGGTATTGTGCCCACCACGGAAGCGCTCAAGCTGGCCGAAGACCGCGGTCTTGATCTGGTTGAGGTTGCGCCGCAGGCAAGGCCGCCGGTTTGCAAGCTGCTGGACTACGGCAAGTACAAGTTCGAGCTCGAGAAGAAGAACCGCGAATCCAAAAAGAAACAGAAAGTCGTCAAGATGAAAGAGATCCGGATGCAGCCCAAGATCGAAGAACACGATATGAACTTCAAGTCGAAGCATATCCAGGAGTTCTTGAACGAGGGCAACAAAGTCAAGGTGACGGTCCGGTTCCGCGGCAGAGAGCTTGCCCACACCGACCGCGGACGCATGGTGCTGGACAGAATTCTCGGCATGCTCGACGACGGGGTGGTAGTAGACAGACCGCCTGCCATGGAAGGCAGATTCATGTCAATGATTCTGAGCCCCTCGAAAGGCAGCGCCAAAGAGGGAGCCTCCAGGGATCAGCCCCAGGCAGAAGAAGAAAACTCATAGTGTAAACGAGGTAGTGTTATGCCAAAAATGAAAACCCGCAAGAGTGCGGCAAAGCGTTACAAAATGACAGCCGGCGGCAAGGTGCGCTACAAGAAGCAGGGCCTGCGCCATATTCTCACCAAGAAGAGCACCAAGCGCAAGCGCGGTCTGCGAAAGGCCGCGTACCTCAGCCCTGCCGAGTCCTCGCGCGCCAGGAAGCTCTGCCCGTACGCCTGAGGCGCACCGTAAGACCACCAGTCAAGGAGATTCCCTATGCCACGCGCAGTGGATGGAACAAGACGCAAAGACAGAAGAAAGAAGATTCTCGATCAGGCAAAAGGCTACTGGGGACGCCGCAGTACGCTCTTTCGCACCGCCAAAGACGCCGTAGCCAAGTCCGGCCAGTACGCCTACCGTGACCGCCGGGTTCGCAAGCGCGAGTTCCGCGCCCTGTGGGTAACGCGTATCTCGGCTGCCTGCCGTGCCGAAGGCATCAGTTACTCGCGCTTCATGAGCGGACTGCGGCAGTCCAACATCCAGATCAACCGCAAGGCGCTGTCCAATATGGCAATTGAAGACAACAGCGCATTCCAGTCTCTGGTTGAGACCGCAAAGAAGGTAAACGCGGGATCATGATCACACTCGAGCAGATCCGCCGGCTGGAAAAGGGCGTTCACAACGCCGTTGCCACCATCTCCGCGGTCAAGGGAGAGAATGCGCTGCTGCAGCAGAAACTTGCCGGTTACGAGAAACGGATAACCGAGCTCGAGGCCCGCTTGCTCGAGTTCAAAGAGGGCCAGTCCGAAATCGAACGCGGACTGCTCGCGGCGCTGGATCAGCTCGACACGCTCGAAGACGAGGTCTTCGAAGAAGAGGTCGGTTCATCGTCCGATCAGGATCCCGGTCAGTTCATCGCGGCCGAAGAAACCGCGCCGGCCGAAGCCGCCGGCGCTCCACCGGACGAACCAGGCCAGAATGAGCCCAACCAGTCTGACGCCAATGAGCAACAGTCCGACGACGAGCTGGACATTTTCTAACTGCGACGTTTCGTTGCGCCTATGAAAATTGAGTTGCTGGGAGCCTCGTTTGTTGTCGAAACCGACGAGGATCCCGAACACCTGAAAGACCTCGTGAATTACCTGCAGACCAAGATTCAGGAAGTCCGCTCGTCGGTTTCCACAAACGACGCACTGAAACTGGCTATTCTGGCCGCGCTGCTGACAACCGATGAGCTGTTCAAGGAGCGCGCTGCTCAACGCAAACAGAGCGCCGACTCACAGCAGGTAGAAGAAATAACCCAGCGCATCCTGCACGAACTGGAATCAAGCCTTACTCACCAAAGTCCTGAATGAGTCGGCTGTCGAGGCCATCGTAGCGGCACCCTTCCACGGTGACAACCGCGGCGGCAATTCTGTTGGCCAGGCGTGCACAGCGCTCGAGCGGCCATCCGTGGGCATGCCCGTAGAGATATCCGCCGGCAAAGCTGTCTCCGGCGCCGGTGGTGTCTGTGGCCTCGACACGCTCTCCAGCCGCGCGAAACGTACCCGCGGCGCTCTGCACCAGGCAGCCGCCGGCCCCAATTTTCATTACAACGTGCGGCGCCAGTGCGGCGGCGGCCTCCAGAATGGCCGCGTCGGGTTGCGTGACCCCGGTCAACGACTGAAGCTCGGCGCGGTTGGCAAACAGAATATCACAGTTCCGCGGCAGCCAGTCGCACAGCCTGGCACCGTAACGCTCGGCAACAAAGGGGTCTGCAACGTCAAACGAGACCAGCGCCCCTGCCCGCCGCGCAGCGCGGGCGGCAACATTGGCGGCACTCTCCTGATTTGGCGTATCCCACATGTAGCCGGTAACGTGAAAAATGGTACTGCCGCCAATAGCATCCAGGTTCAGGTCGGCCTGATCGAGCTCTCGGCACGCGCCCAGGTAGGTGAACATTGTGCGCTCGAAGTCCGGAGTTACCACTATTGCCGAGCTGCCGGTAGCCGAGCGCTTGCGTGCCAATGCGGCAGCGACGCCGGCACTGTTTAGATCCCGGACAAACTCGTCACCAAATCGATCCTCGCCGACCGCGCCAACGTAGTGAATAGAAAACTCCGCATCGCCACGCTGCGCGGCAATCCACGCCGCGGCGCGTGCCGTATTGGCACAACTGCCACCGGGCAGCCGCGATACCCCGCGGCAGCGCTCGATCACGTTCAACTGCTGCCGGTACGATACCAGGTTCATCGACCCCGGCTCTACGCCAAACGCCTCCAGGTCCTGTTGCGTCCCGCGTAGAATGATATCCATCAGCGGGTTCCCCATGCCATAAATCGAACTCATTCCATCCGCCTTGACTGCAATTACTCGGTAGCATACTATCGGAACAACGGATGCCAGTCACTACCAGTCAACAGATAGCCGGCTACTACGCGCAATTCCAGAACGTAGAGGTAACGTTCAATAAGGAAGTTACGCAAGCCACAAATCTGAATACCAAGCAGGTGTTCATCAAATGTCTCGGCTACCAGTGGCCCTGCATAATCTACTCCACGTCCCTGAGTGAAGCCAAGGTCATCGTCAAGACCGGCGGCTCGTTCAATGAGAGCGTACGCAAGGCCAATAACCTGGTATCGCTGCGTTACTGCTTTGCCAAGCGCGACAAAGGCGATCCGCTGGCCTTTTTTGTAGCTGCCAGGATCAGCGGTTACACCCCTTACGACAAGCAGCGCAAGGATCTTTCGTTCGTAACGCTCAGCTACACTCAGCGGCCGCCGGATGACCTGATAGAGATCATCGGGCAGCTGCTCGAGGCGGGAGTCAATTCCAGGAAGCGCAGTGAAGAACGCGTGACCATGACCGCCGACACCACCGCCAGATTCGGCCTGCGCGCCAAAGAGACTACGATCGAAATCGCCGGAGTTCCGCGGCGCTGCATCGTACGCGACGTCTCGTTTTCCGGAGCCAAAGTGATTGTTCTCGGCATTGCCAGGTACCTGGTCGACAAACCGGCGCTGCTGCACCTGGACCTGGTGGAGCCGCAGGAGAAACTGCAGATCCCTGGTACGGTGGTTCGCTTCGAGCCGGTTGAGGGCCGCTCCGACATAGCGGCGTTTGCGCTCAGGTTTGACGACGACAAAGTGCCGATCGCGTACAAGATGCGGCTGAGCACCTTGCTCAAGACGATCAAGAGCAAGCACAAGAGCGGGGAAAGCAATGCCGCAGCCGAGTGACCCTCTGAAGAATATTGTCTATATCACCGTCCCGCTGCACCTCACGCGCAGCCTCGGCGAAGTCGAGCTGGATCCGCAGATTCCGCTGCCGGTTGAAACTACCGCCAACTGGAGCATGGATGAGCTCAGCTGGGAACAGATAGTAGCTGCCATGCTGAAAATTCTGGCCTACCGCCAGGACCACGAGCACATCGGCTACTACCGCAGATTTGTACTGGCGGCGCGGCCGACAATCGTAGACGAACTTTCTGAAACCGGCGTTCTCAAGGCGCGCAACAAGGATTTTGAAATTGCCGAGGAGATCTTTCGTGCCCTCGCCGGGCTGCTGCCCCAGGACAGCCGCCCGCGCTTGAACCTTGCGCTGCTGGCCGAGCAGCGTGCTGACGCATACGAGAAACTGGACAAGCCGCAGCTGGCAACCTACCACAACGAACGCGCGTTTGAGATCTACAAAGAACTGCTGTCAGCCGACAGCGTGCTGCCGGAGGTCTACCTCAACGCCGGCTACTTCTTCCTCAAGCAGCGCAATTACCAGCGTGCGCGCTCAGCGTTTGAAGCGTTTCTGCAGTCCGATCCGCCTGAAGCCGATAAACGCAGCGAAGCCGAACGCGTCATCAGCGAGATCGACTCGCAGGATCTGCTCGATACACTGTTCAAGGAGGCCTACGATTTCATCCGTCTGGGCAAAGAGCAGCAGGCAATCGAACGCATCCACGCGTTTCTTGAGAAGCGCCGCGACGTCTGGAACGCCTGGTTTCTGCTGGGTTGGGCCTACCGGCGGCTGGAAAAATACGCCGAGGGCAAAGATGCCTTTTTGACTGCAATCGAAACCGGGTCCACCGAGCCGGACACGCTCAACGAGTTGGCAATCTGCCGTATGGAGCTCGGCGAGTTTGACGAAAGCCGCCGCGACCTCGAACGCGCACTGCAGATCGATCCCGAGAACGCCAAGATCATCTCAAACATGGGTGTGCTGGCGCTCAAGGAAGGCCGCCCCGGCGAAGCAACCGCATTTTTCCGCACCGTGCTTGAGTACGAACCTGAAGACCCCATCGCGTTGAACTACCTGCAAATGCTCGACACCTGAGCGGTTGGCTGCACAGCGCTGCCAAAAAAAGTGCCGCAAAACGGGCAATTCGGGCGGTTTTGGGTTAAGATTAGGGGGAGACGTGTCGATAAACAACACGGAGGAGTCCGGCGCAAACCGGGTGATCCGAGCCGGCAGGGACTTCGCGCTATCTATATCATCGGTAGCGCGCAACAATCCTTGAGTGCCATCTTGGAAAACCTGCAGCGGATCATCCGGGCCGGCTCACACCACAAACCGGCAGCCAAAGGAGGTGGTAAAGAAGAACAGACAGCTCTCTTACCGTGTTTCAGGCATAACGGCCTGAGACCACCCTCCTCGACAGGGAGTCGAGGCGAATTTTTCACGGAGGAAAAACCACATGATTATCAATCACAACATGAGCGCAATGTTTGCGCAGCGAACCACCGGTCTGGTAGACCGACGGGTTCAGGGGAACATCGAGAAACTGTCGTCAGGCATGCGTATCAACCGCGCCGGCGACGATGCATCCGGCTTGGCCGTATCCGAGAAGATGCGCTCGCAGATTCGCGGACTCAACCAGGCCTCGCGCAACGCGTCCAACGGCATTTCGTTCATCCAGGCTACTGAAGGCTACCTGCAAGAGACCCAGGACATCCTGCAACGCATCCGCGAACTCTCGGTACAGGCTGCCAACGGCATCTACTCGTCCGAGGACCGCATGCAGATCCAGGTCGAGATTTCGCAGCTGGTAGCAGAGGTAGACCGGATTGCGTCTCACGCTCAGTTCAACAACATGAACATGCTGACCGGTCGCTTTGCACGCGACACCGGCGAAAACGTGGTCACCGCCAGCATGTACTTCCACATCGGCGCCAACATGGACCAGAACATGCGAGTCTACATCGGCACCATGACCGCACAGTCGCTGGGCATCCGTGACGCTGCGCAGGAGATTATCACACTGGAGACCCCCGAACTCGCCAACCAGGTGATAGGGGTAGTAGATGGCGCTCTGATGCGCGTCAACCAGCAGCGCGCAGACCTCGGCGCGTACCAGAACCGCATGGAGCTGGCGGTTGAAGGCATCGACATCGCTGCAGAGAACCTGCAGGCCGCCGAGTCGCTGATTCGCGACGTGGACATGGCCGCCGAAGTCGTGGACTTTGTGCGCAACCAGATCCTGGTGCAGTCGGGAACCGCTATGCTGGCCCAGGCAAATATGCAGACTCAGACAGTCTTGCAATTGCTCGGATAGCGCGCTATTATTGATGATGGTGGGGTGGCTACTGCGGTTGCCTCACCGTCACTCTGTTCTTTGACATTCAACCTCCTTGCTGATCAAAACTGGTCAGCAGCAGTGGGGCCGCCCGACATGACGCATGCCGGGAAAGCCTCTCTGTTGATGGTGTACCAGTGGCGGGTGGCGCGCTCACCGGCCGCTGCACTGCGCCCTTGACCGGGACCGGGGGCCACGGAAGGCCCCGGGAATAGAACACGCAAGGAGGGCCTATGATTATTAACCACAACACGAGTGCTGCGTTTGCCTCACGGACGCTCAATTTTCGCGGCGGAGCGGTTCAATCGAACATCGAAAAACTCTCGTCGGGAATGAGAATCAACCGTGCAGGAGACGACGCCTCAGGCCTCGCAGTTTCCGAGAAGATGCGCAGTCAGATTCGCGGCCTCAACCAGGCCGAGCGCAATATCCAGAACGCCGTCTCGTTCATTCAGACGACTGAAGGGTATCTGCAGGAAACCCAGGACATTCTGCACCGCATACGAGAACTCGCGGTACAGTCGGCGCACGGTATCTATACCGCCGAAGACCGCATGCAGATCCAGGTCGAGGTTTCCCAGCTCGTAGCCGAGGTCAACCGAATTGCCTCACACGCACAGTTCAATAACATGAACATGCTGACCGGGGCGTTCGCACGTGACGCTGAAGTGGCCAACGGAGCAGCCGGCATCACCTTCCAGATTGGGGCCAACATGGACCAGTCGGAGGTTGCTTATGTCGGAACCATGACGGCTCAGGCGCTCGGGCTGATGGGTGCACAAGGTGCCGAAGGCACTCTGTCGATTTCCACGCCGGATGTGGCAAACCAGGCAATCGGAATTGTCGATTCTGCGCTGACACAGGTTTCCCGCCAACGGGCGGACCTGGGAGCGTATCAGAACCGTTTCGAACTGGCGCGCGAAGGCGTTGCAATCGCTTCGGAAAACCTGCAGGCCGCAGAATCACTGATCCGCGATGTCGATATGGCGTCCGAGGTCGTGAACTTTGTGCGCAACCAGATTCTGGTTCAGTCGAACACGGCAATGCTGGCGCAGGCCAACGTGCAGCCCCAGGCTGTACTGCAGTTGCTCGGCTAACCACGTTGACAGCGGGAGAGATTTCTGGACGTCATCTTTCCTGCAAACTGAATTCTTGGGCGGTGACCAGGGAAGCGCGCTCCCGGTCACCCTCTTCTTACACGGAGGTAAGAATATGTCCATGGAGGTCAACAAGGTTCTTGGGGAAGTCCACAAGGCCGAAGACTTTGTGATGCCGCGGCGGGCGTTGACCCGGGCGGTGAACAGCGCCCCTACGTCGGTTAATCAGGCAGCGGCCGCGTCAAACCAGCCAGCGGAACTCACTACCGTAGTGGCAGAGCTCGAGGTTGTCTCGCAGATCTTTGATCGGAGACTGCAATTCACGGTAAATCGGGATCTTGATCAGGTGGTCGTGAAAGTCATCGACAAAACAACCGATAGAGTGATTAAGGAGATCCCGCCTGCTGAACTGCAGCGGGTACATTCACGCATCCGCGAGGCGATAGGGCTGTTTGTAGACGAACAGATATAGCGCCTCGAGGGAGAGGACGCCTTGTCTGATATCAGCATTCCCGGCATCTCCGGTGGAGGCCGGTTCAACACCCGCGAGATGATAGACGACCTGATGAAGGTCGAACGCATCCCGGTTACTCGCATGGAGGAGCGTGTTGAGCGCTTCCAGGACCAACGTGTCATCTGGAATGATGTCAGTCGTGCTACCGCCGAGCTGCGCGATAGCGCACGCGCCTTGTACGGCTTCCAGAGTCCATTTAACTCACGCATCGCCAGATCCTCAAATGACGCGGTACTGACCGCTGAGGCTACCCGACAGTCCCAGGAGATGACCAGCCGGATAGAGGTACGTCAACTTGCCGGGCGCGATCACTTCCTTTCACGCAGCCTGGACCGCGAAACCGACGTCGAGGCGGGTAGCTACGGATTTCGCGTCGGTGAAGACGAGATAACGTTTAATTTTCGCGGTGGTTCGCTGCGCGAGTTTTCCGATGCGGTAAATCGCAACGCCGGCGAACTGGTGCGCTCGCGCGTGGTGGACAACACCCGCGACACCTCGGTGATCACCTTTGAAGCACAACGCACCGGCGCCGAGCAGCGTCTCTCTTTCACCGATGACGCCGCCGACTTCGCACTCTCAGCCGGCATTATCGAGCCCGGCCGGGACGCCCAGCGCGCTGTTGCCATCAGCGATCAGACTCTGACGCGCTGGACTCAGCCGCTGGATCGGCAGGCGGTCCAGGTATCCGAAGGCACCCTCACGGTACGCCCCGGCGGTGAGCTCTCGCTTCCGGTACGGCCCGCGTTTGAAGTTCACGGCAACGTCATGCTGGAGTTTGAGGTACGGGTCACCGACCGCAGCCCCGAAGCTCTCGAGCCCGCCCCACCCCCGCCGGGACCGCAGGTTCCCGAAGGTCCCGACGCATCGCTGCAGGACATCACTGTTGAAGGTGCTCGCTCGCGGGCGTTACTACCGGACCTGGAGGAGCCCGAGCCGCCGCAGATCGTCGATGATATGCGTTTTCTGTTTGCCCGCGAAGGAACTGCGTCGGTGCCGCTGCCCGAGCTGCGTGATACTGCGGAGTTCCAGACCGTGCGTATTCCGCTGTCGGATTATGTTGATCAGATCGACGCGTTAGGCATCCGCAATCGCAACAGCCACCGTGACCTGGAAATTCGCAACGTACGCGTCTTTGATCCCGACGCCCGCGATGATTTTGAGCCGCTGAACGCGGTTGAAGTAGCCTCTGACAGCATTATTCTGGTTGACGGGGTTGAGATCGTGCGCGACAGCAACACCATCGATGACGTCATTGCCGGCACCACGCTCAACCTGCACCAGGCCAGCACTCAACCGGTCTCACTGGCGGTTGAACCCGATCGTGAGACAATCAAAGACAGCATAATCCGCTTTGCCGGCCACTACAATCAGCTGATCCGCGACATCAACATCCTCACCCGCACTAATCCGGCAGTGATAGAAGAGATCGGCTACTTCACCGATGAAGAACGCGAGCAGGCGCAGGCACGCCTGGGCGCGCTGCAGGGCGATTCAACCCTCAACCAGCTGCGCTCGCGCATGCAGACGCTGATTATGAACCCGTACGAGACGCGCGCCGGCTCCCAGTTGAGCCTGTTGGCCCAGATCGGTGTGTCTACCAACGTTTCCGGCTTCTCCGGCAGCATGGACGCCTCACGCATGCGTGGCTACCTCGAGATCGACGAGAACCAACTCGACGCTGCAATCCGCAACGACCTGCAGGCGGTGCGTGATCTGTTTGGCTACGACACCGACGGTGACTTTGCGGTGGACTCCGGAGTAGCCTACCAGGTGGAGCGCAATCTCAATCCCTACGTGCAATCCGGCGGGGTCTTTGCGATGCGCAGGCAGGGCCTGGATGCGCGCGTGGAGCGGACAGAATCCGATATCGACACGTACAACCGCCGGCTGGACCGTCGCGAGCAGCAGCTGCGCGTCGAGTTCGGCCGCATGGAAGGCGCAATGCAGATGCTGGAAGACAACCAGCAGTCGCTCGACGCCCTGCGGCCACAACAGCAACGTTAATCACCGCCGGCCGCAAAGCGCTGAAATTCCGGTTTGCCTCTTCAGCCGAATGACCGATACTGTAAGGGAGGTAGACCTTTGCGAATTCTTGTAGATGGCCAGCAGATCGATGTAACCCTGGAAAACGAACGCACACTGGCAGACGTAGTTGCCGCAGTCAACAACTGGGTGGTTGCTAACGGCGGCGCGGTCACAACGCTCACCGTTGACGGGGAACAGCACGCGCTGGACCAGCCTCCGGACTGGAGTCAGCGCGCGCTTGATTCAATAGCCGAAATCCGCGTCGAGACCCAGCCGCAGTGGCAGCTGATCCTCGAGCATCTGGAACTGGTTCTGCAGTTCCTGCGCGCCTGGGATACCGCGCTGCAGTTCAATGATCATCACGGCATCCAGAGCCTTGTGGCGCAGCAGGAGGACCTGGCGCGTCACCTGCAGGAACACATCGAGCTGATTTTTCCCGAACTTCCCGAGTCGACGCTGCAAAGCGTATTTGAAGTCACCGGCAGCGCAGAGCAGATGATATCACCTCCCGACGGTGTGGCGGCGCTGCGCGAGCGGCTGGGTGCGCTGATTGCGCTGATCGAACAGCGGGTCAGTGAGATCCGCTACCCGGCGCGCGAGGCGGCATTGACTGCCGGCTTGATCTCGGGGATGCTCAACGAAGTACGTGAAGTGTCTGTCCTGCTACAGACCGGCAAGGACCAGGAAGCTATGGCCAACGTTGTGCGATTCAGCGAACTGGTGGAGAAGCTGCTGCGCATTCTGCCGCACCTGGCGCGCCGGGACCAGCGTTTCCATGACCGCCTGGCGCAGAGCGCAGATCTCGGTACAATTACCGCTGCGCTGAACAACACTCTGCTCGAGCTGGTGCAGGCCTTTGATGCACAGGATTCGGTCCTGATCGGCGACCTGCTGGAGTACGAGATTGCACCCAGGGTTGAAGAGCTGATCTCGGTGATTCCCTCCGCAGAAGGCCCCCAATCTCAGGAGTAAGCGATGATCCTTTTGCAGACAGCGCCGTTTACCTTTTTCACCGCGCCGGACCCTACCACCAACCGGATCGCTATCGCAGTTTTTGCCGCAATCGTTGTTGCTATTGTGATTGCTTCGGTCTTGAGCGGACGCCGATCATCCGGGCACAAGCAGGTGCACGGCCTGCGCAGAACCGCGCGGCGGATGGGTCTGGAGCGCGCTCACGTGCAGGTACTCTACGAGATGGTACGAACGCTGCGCCTGCAGAATCCGATGCGCCTGCTGAGCGATCCGGAATTTCTTACCACTGCGGTACGTCGGATGGTACGGCGGATCGAGGTATCCTCTATCAGCGACGCCGAGAAAGAAGCTCGCAAGGCGCTGGTATTTCAGGTAAAGCAGCGGGTTTCGCTGGCGCAGGGCAGCCGCAGTTCGATCAGTTCCACCCGCCAGCTGCACGTGGGCCGCGAGATCCGGCTCAGTACTGATGGCCAGACCTGGCTCGACTCCACGATCAAATCCAACACAAAGAGCACGTTTGCAATCCAGGTACCGTACGACAACCGCGGCCGCGATGTGTTACTGGATCGCGGCACCTCGGTGATGGTGACGTTCACCCTCGATGAAGACGGCAAGCTGTTCCGCGTCAAGACCAAGGTGGCCGGCATCACGCGCTCGCGCAGCGGTTCCAGCCTGCTACTGGCACACAGCGACAAGGTGGATCAGACGCAGAAGCGGCGTTTTCCACGTCGCGAATTCGACCGCCCGGCGATGTTCTGGCCGATCGATGTTGTCACCGTGGGTACCGGACGCAAAGCCAGGAAACAGGCTGTGGTCAACAAGTATCGCCGCAGCGTCGGCCAGGTTGAAGAAATCTCGGCCGGCGGCTGCAGCATCCGCTCGGCATCTCCACTGGCCGGTGGTACGCTGTTGAAAATCGAGTTTGAAACCGAAGACCGCGACCGGCTGGCGGTCTTCGGCAAAGTCCGCAGCATCGACCGTGTACCCGGTCGTTTCGGTATCATGCACGTAATGTTCACCAGAGTATCGCGCGCCAATCTTAATCGCATTCAGTCGTACGTCTACGGCGTGGATGCCGGCCGCGATTCGTATCGCTGAGGCTGGAGCAGCGCGGGTGACCGTCATCGAACTGACCGATATCGTCCGTCACGACTCGCCGATACTCTACCGCCGCAGCTACAACGCAACCGCGGTTGTGCAGCACGTTGCCGCTGCAGGAACACAGTCGGTAGCGCTGCGCTTTACCATTGAGCAGACCGCCACCGGGAAACCCGAGGTAGCCGTGGACATTCAGGGTCCACTCGACTACCCTGTGCTTCCGGCTAAGCGCGCATTAGGTGAACACATTTTGCAGATGGATGTGCAAGGAATGCTCCCCTGAAGCTCACGGTTCTCTCAATCCGCAGCTCAAGCTCTCCTGGTGACACGCAGCGCATAGCCGCCGCGCTGGCCGGTCAGCTGCAGCCGGGAGCGGTGCTGGCGCTGCGCGGGCCGGTGGGCGCCGGCAAGACCGTATTCGCCAAGGGTCTGGCAGACGCCCTCGACGTTTCTGAGCCGCTGACCAGCGCCACCTTCACCATCATTGCTGAATACAGCGGCCGCGTACCGCTGGTTCACGCCGATCTCTACCGCCTGCACGGCAGCGACCAGGCGCGCGACGTGGGACTGGAGGAGTGGCTGGCCGCCGGGTCGGCGGTAGTTGTGGTAGAATGGGCCGAGCGCGCCGTGGAACTGTTCTCCGCCGGCACCCTGTGGGTCGACATCGCAATCGAGACCGACGGAATGCGCACCATCACCATCCGGCAGCAGGAGGCCGACCGCTGAATACTGTAGCAATTGACACCGCTACCCCGCTCCTCTCGCTGGCGGTTGCCGTCGAGTCCAACACCACGAGCGGGACTTTCTTCTATCGTGCCGAGGCGGGGCTACACCACAACCAGGCGATGATGCCGGCGCTGGACTGGCTGCTGCAACAGGCCTCCCTGACGCCGGCCGAGATCGACCTTCTGGTCTGCTGCGACGGGCCGGGATCCTTTACCGGACTGCGTATCGGGATTGCCGCCGCCAAAGGGCTCTCGGCGGCAACCGACGCACCGCTGGTGACGGTATCAACGCTCGATGCGCTGGCATGGCCGTATCGAATGTGGCCTGGAATCGTGGCTGCGGCAATCGATGCGCGCAAGTCGCGCTACTACGCGGCCATCTATCGCGCCGGGCAGAAGTTGACCGCCGACCTCGACGTCTCCGCGGCAACGCTCGGGCAACTGCTGCGAGATCACGCCGACGCCGCAGAGCCGCTGCTGCTGGCGGGGCCGGCGGCGGCGCAGCTGCACACCGAGCTGGGTGATCTGCCGCGCCTGGTGCACGACCCCGACTGCAGCGCCGCGGCGGCAGGCGGGTTATTGGCCTTGGGGAAACAGAAAGCTGCGCACGGCGAGTATGCCGCCGAGTCTCACGGACCGCACTACGTCCGTGTCAGCGATGCCGAGATAGGAGTCACGACTCCTCGCCGCCGCCGCTAGACGATTTGCTGTCGTCGCGCGGGGCTCCAAAGAGCGCATCCAGCTCCGGCGGGATAGCGCGCGCACCGGCCGCCTGGCGATTCTCTTCCTGAATTGCTTCGTAGACCTCGCGTCGGTATACTTTGACGTGCCTCGGCGCGTTGATCCCGAGCTTCACCTGGTCACCGCGGATATCGATCACCGATACTTCTATATCACCGGCGATCACGATGCTCTCGTTCAGTTTTCGTGCCAGAATCAGCATCAGTCGGACCTCGTCATTTCTGAGACGATGGAGTGTTTGGTCTTCCATCGGGCATCGAGTGAGATCGACTGCTTGCCGATGCGCCGGCTGCGGTTGATTACCAGCGGCCCCTGCAGATTTGCGGTAGCCTCGCCCTCGGCGGGGATAGTGAGAATCGCGAACACCAGAATATCGTCTTCACCCGGCGAGCCGATCTCCTCCAGGTCATCTGCGGCAATATCCAGCACGTAGTCCGGACGGAACAGGTACGGATTGACCAGGATAAACGCAACCTCGCGGTCGTGCGTGCTCTGCAGCCAGTAGAACGGCGGACTGTGCGCGTCCAGCAGACCGAACTCGGTGTGCTGTTCAAAGCCGTAGAGGCCGTCAGGGAAGCGCACCAGCTGCTTCTCGGCAACCTCGACCGGTCCGTAAGCTTTGGTTTCAATTATCATGCCTACCTCAGGAAGTCCAGCAGCGTTGGTTGAATCACTCGCGCCGCGGTTGCAAGCGCCGCGCGATGGGTGTATTCGAGCATGCGCAGGTTGGTTATAGCCTGCGCCATGTCGATATCTGTTTCATTTGAGTTGAGCTTGCCAATCTGCGGTATTTCGAATTCGGTGCGCAGGTAGGCGTGCTCCAGACGCGAATCTTTGGCTCCCAGCCGCCCCAGATTGGACAACAGGTTGTCCAGCGCACTGTCAATTCCCTGCAGGGCACCACCGCCAACGTCCAGGCTGTCGCCCTGGTAGAGGGCGTCACGCAGTGCGATAACCGAGTCGAACAGCGAACCACCAAACACAGTTGCGGTTGGCGCAATATTGCCCGGGGGTGACGCATCGGCGTTACCGATGATACCGAGGTCCTGCATGACGCTGCTGTCGGCGCCGTCGCGCACCCACAGCTGGTGCGGTGAGGTGGTCTCAAGAATCAGCGAGTTCTGCACCGGATCGAGCCGGGCCCGGACCGCCGCAGGTGAGTCGTTGATCTTGCTGATGATAGAAAAGATGTTGTCACCGGCATTCAGCTCGATCGGCACATCGTCGATGTAGATCGTGCCGTCCTGCGGCACGGTATAGCCGTCGGAATCAACCGATGAGTAGATCTGCTGGTTCTCGGCCCAGAACACCTGGTTGCCGGGGAAGTTAAGCTCTATGTAGGAGTTTTCGGCAATCTCGGTCTGCCGTTCTCCGATGTCGCCCACGTAGTCAACCGAGGTTATCACCGATCCCGCGGCGCCGTCGACGTTGCCCTCGATGACACGGAACGGGACGGTCTTGCTCTTCTTGCCGGAAAACAGCATGGTTCCGTCACCGTTGCGGCCGTTGGCAATCTCCACAAACTCGCGCAGCAGCTCGTCGACCTCGTTGGCCATCTGGCGCATGTCGTCGCCCGAATAGGTGCCGTGGGCACCCTGGATTGCCAGCTCGCGAATACGCTGCAGCATGTCTACGCCCTGTTTCATATAGCCCTCTGCAACACGGTAATTGTCCTGTGCGTAGCGGATGTTGTCGGAAAACCGGTTCAGCCGCGTCAGGTACGACTGGTAACGCGTCGAGTGCGCCGCAGCCAGCGGGGCGTCGCGCAGATTCTGAATCCGCGACTGCGACGCCATCTGATTCTGAACCTGGTTCATCATATGCTCACGACGGCGTGTATGATACTGCATGTTGTCGTTGGGCATATTGGTACTGATGCGAAACATTGCCTAAACCCCCAGTCGGTTGATAATGGTATCCAGCATTCGATCAACGTAGGTGATGAAGCGCGCCGCGGCGTTGTAGCCGTGCTGGAACTTGATCATCTGCGCCAGCTCCTCGTCCACGTTGACTCCGCTGATTGACTCACGCGTGTCGCGCAGGTCCTTCATAATCGCTTCCTGCGTGCGCAGCGCCAGATCTGCCTCTTCGCCCTTCAGACCTACCTCGGCCACGGTGTCGGCAAAGTAGTCATCAAAGGTAGCAATCTGCCCGACCATTACCGGCCTGTTGCGCAGCCCCGCGATTTCCAGCGCCGCGTCGCCGTCACCAACCACTCCCGGTTGATCGGGCGTACCAAAGGCCGCCGCAATACGCGCGGGCTCATTGCGGATCGCCGGGTTCATGTCAATCCACGCTGAAGGATTCTGCAGCGGCGCAACGGCAAAACGGCCGTCATCGCGCAGCAGGTCAACGGCGTCGGACTGTTCCCAGCTGTAGGCACCGGCGGCTCCGGGAGCTGCCAGGATACCGCTGTAGCCTACAAGGAACTGCCCGGAGTCTTCCACGTGGCGGATCACGAAGTCGGGATTCTCCACCTCTGCGGCAGGTGTGCCCTTGAGCATCAGGTGCCCGTCGCGGTCGAGCCGCGCCACAACCTCGGCGCCCGAATTGTTGATACGCGCAATCAGATCGTTGACCGTATCGGTTGGGAAGTAGTCAATATCGAGGTTTCCGTTTGGCCCGGCCAGCGTCAGCGTTCCCTGCAGACCGATCTGCTCCTCCGAGCGCAGCGAATTGGCACCGCTCAAGCGGAACAGGTAGGTAGAGTCAAACGCACCGTCACCGCTGCGATCGTAGTTGCCCAGCGCATTGAGCACCGCCGGATACTCGACAAAGAAGTCGAGACCGGTTTCTGCGGTCAATCCGTAGCCGTCGCGATGTACTTCGTTGACAAGGTCAACGAAGTTGATTGTCATATTATCGAGCTTCTGCACTTCGCGACGTACGTCGACATCGCGCAGCTCGAGAACAGAAGCCAGCGTGCCGCCGCGAAAATGCGCCACTTCGCCGGAGTGCGACCAAACCACGTTGGAGTAGCCGTCGTTCTCGGGCACAGGCACCGCCTCAAACGGCCGCGCGATGCGTCCCTGGACGATGTGAAACCCGCTGGTATAGATGCTGAACTCATCGGGATTGCGGTCATCGATGGTGATGTTGATCTTTGAGGAGAGGCGATTGATCAGCAGGTCGCGGCGGTCGTAGAGGTCGTTGGGCTCGTCCCCGGCGGCCTGCACCTTGACGATTTCGTTGTTCAGTGCCGCGATCTCGCGGATAATTTCGTTAACCTGTCCCACGCCGGCGCGCACTTCGTCATTGAGCATGGTGCGGATACGGTCCAGGCTGTGGTAACGCAGCTGGATACCTTCCATCAGCGCTTCGCCGCGCTCGGCCACCGCGCGTCGTGCGGCCATCTGATCCGGGAAGATCGACAGCTCCTGCCAGCTGTCCCAGAAGCGGTCCATCAGATTGCGCACCGAGTGCTCAGTGGGCTCGTTATAGACTTGCTCGAGCATCATCACGTACTTGTCGCGCATCTGCCAGTAGCCTTCCTCGTGCGCCTGCGCGATAATGCGGCCCTCCAGCAGGCGGTCGCGCACGCGTTCGATGCGTGCCACTTCAACTCCCTGCCCGATCTGGCCCGGTCGCTCGGCGCGATTGAGCTGCGGGCGGTCGATAGCGTGAAACGCGCGCAGCTCCACCCGTTGGCGACTGTAGCCCTCGGTAGAGGCGTTACTCAGGTTGTGGCCGGCGGTATTGAGCGCGATCTGGTGCGCGAATAGCCCGCGCTTACCGATCTCGATACCGGAAAAGGTCGATTGCATACGCCCTCCCCTACAAGTGGCGGTCCACTACTACCGCGTGCTGCCCTCTGTTGCCGGCGTTGCCATCCTTGCGGTAGATAGTTCCGCGATGCTGTGGCGAGCACTCTTCCAGAAATGACCGCATGGTAGCAGTGCTCGAGGCAACGTAGGCATCGATCCCGCCGGTCAGGCTGCGAATGCGCATTACCGACACTTTGAGACTGCGGTAGAGGGTTCGCAGGCGGCCGGCAGATTCTTCGTCCAGCCGTGAGATCAGCTCGGGAAATCCGGTTTTCTCTCCAAGGCCGAGAGTAAGGCGCAACGCGTCAAAACTGTCCGATCGCGCGTTTTCGGCCTGCTGGATTCTCTCCGACAGCTCGGTCATCTCGTCGATCACCCGCTGCAGTTCCTGCCAGTCGCGATCGAGCAGATGGCTCTGCAGAACGCGTTCGCGTTCAGCCAACGCATCCAACAGCTGAATTTCCTGCACCAGCACGCTACTCAACAACTCAAGCTTCTCTTGTACGCTTCTCATGGTCCATCCTCTTGTCTATCATCGGCGTTTTAGCGC
Organism: Spirochaetaceae bacterium; assembly: GCA_007693325.1. Classification (GTDB taxonomy): domain Bacteria; phylum Spirochaetota; class Spirochaetia; order DSM-27196; family PWMO01; genus PWMO01. The sequence continues at coordinate 29,728 of REDW01000104.1, read as the reverse complement.
TCCACATTAAGCCGGCGCCTTTACCGCCTGCAGCAATTTGGGCTACAATCCAAGCCGGAATCAGTTCTCTGGAGCTCACGCATCATGAATCTTCGTCCTGCATCCCTGTTTCTGCCGTTGATCCTGCTGCTGGCCGCCGCTGCTGCGCCACTTGGCGCTGAGACCGCCGCAACCTTCTGGCTCGACGAAGCCGAGGAGCAGGTCATCGACCGGCTGATGGCCTCGATGTCGGCAGAAGAGATTGTCAGCCAGGTGTTCCTGGTCGGGTGGGCAACCGAAGAGCCCAGCCGCGAGATTCTGCAGTGGATTCGGCGCCGCAATATCGGCGGAGTCAAGGTTTTCGGCTGGAATTCCAATGATCTCGCGGTGCTGGCGCGCAGCATTTCTCAGCTGCAGCGTGAAGCAGCCGCCAGCGGCGGCCACGGTATTCCGTTGTTTGTCGCTACCGATCAGGAAGGGGGCTGGGTGCGCCACGTGCGCGGTACTACCTCCATGACTCCCGGCAATATGGCGCTGGGGGCAACCGGGCTGCCGCAGGATGCCTACCAGACCGGCTACTTCATCGGCGCCGAACTGCGTGCGCTGGGAATCAATATGAACTTTGCACCTACCGTTGATGTCTACGTGAACCTCGACGACTACGTAATCGGCCCACGCGCCTTCTCCTCGGACCCGATCGAGACCGCCGTGCTGGGTAGCGCGTTCTTCCGCGGCATGCAGCAGCAGCGCGTTATCGCAACCGCCAAGCACTTTCCCGGGCACGGCAACGCGGCTGAGGACTCTCACGGCAGCCTGCCGGTGATCCATGACGACTTTGACGCCGTCTGGAACCGCGACCTGGTGCCCTACCGCATGCTGATTCGCGAAGGCATCCCGGCGCTGCTGAGCGGTCATCTCAGTTTTCCGCGCGTCAGCGGTAACGGGACCCCTGCATCGCTGTCGTCCTACTTCAAGCGCGATCTGCTGCGCTCTCAGATGGGTTTTGAAGGAATAGTCATTACCGATGAGCTCTACATGGGTGCGGTGTACCAGTACGGAAGAGAGACCGGGCGCAGTTTTGCCGAACTGTGCCTGCTTGCCCTCGAGGCCGGCAGCGACATGATCATGCTCTCGCGTACACCGGCGTTGAATGACCAGATCTGGCATACAATCTACTCGGCCTACCGCGAGCGCCCCGAATTCCGCCGCACCATCGACGCGTCGGTACGGCGCATCCTGCGCACCAAGCTGCGCTATCTGAAACCCGAAGACCGGGTACCGCTGGATCCTGATCCGGCAACGGTGGCAGCGCACGTGCCGCATCCGGACGCCGGCAGCTTTTTTGCCGATCACGCCTACCGCAGCGTCACGATAACCGCAGCGGCGCGCATACCGCTGCAACCGCGCTCCAATGAACGTATTCTGCTGGCCGGCCGATTCGGCGACTTCCTGCGCGAGGGCTCGGCGCAGTTTCCCGGCGCAGCGCACTACCGCCTTTCAACCGCAACCGTCTATCGCGCCAGCGCCCAGGAGCGGCTGGAGTTCCGCCGCGTTGCGGAGCGCTACGATACGGTGATCTTCTGCCTGTCGGATCCGGCAACGGTTATGCTGGCCGATGACCTGCGCCACAGCGACGTAGAGCTGATCCTTTTTTCGGTGCTCTCACCGAGCTATTTGAGAAGCTTCAGCTGGGTGGATACCGCACTGGCGGTCTACGGATGGGGACGCGATTCGTATCACGCCGGGTTTGCAGCGCTCTCGGGCCAACTGCACGCCGAAGGCATATTGCCGATCGATCTGCATAACTCCTCCGATCGGTAGGTCACAGAACCTATGCGGTGGTATACAGCGCGTGAGAAAGAGTTGCACGAGGTTTGCGCGCTCCTCAGGAGTCGTGAGTGGGCCTGCGTGGCATTCAGTGAACGGCTGCTGCGCGAGGGACGGCTGCAGCTGCCGCCGCGCGTACGCGAACGCATCATCTATTACCGCGATGAGGACCAGCGCGTTGCCGGCGCTATTCTGCAGACCATCTCAGGGGTCTTGCTGCCGTGTCTGCCGCGGCAGCAGTGGCAACCACGGTTGACCACCCAGCTGGCCGAGCGTTTGCGCCGCGGTTCGCTGAGCAACGCGATGATCATGGGCGCCGGCGCCGATGTTCGGCTGCTGGAATCGCTGCTGCCGCGGCGGCCCACTCACACGGTGGACTACCTGCTGATGGTCCGTGAGCGCCTGCAACCCGAGACGGCCGCTGCGGCCGACTGGTTTCAGATCCGCCGTGCCGACCAGACCGACAGCGAACGTCTGGCCCCGCTGCAGTTGTGCTACGAAATCGAAGAGGTCCTGCTCCCGGGACGGACAATCAACAGCGCGGCGACACTGCGTGGTCTGCGCGCGCGGCTGCGAACACAACAGACCTATCTGGCGCATATCGATGGTGAACCGATAGCCATGGCCGGGACCAACGCTCGCGGCTTCAGCTACGACCAGGTTGGTGGGGTATTCACGCTCAAAGAGTACCGCAATCGCGGAGTGTCGCGCGCGCTGATGGCAGAACTGACGCGTACTAGCTGTGAGGCGCAGCGGCGCCTCAGTCTGTTTGTCAAACCGTCCAATCAGGCGGCGATACACATCTACAAGCAGATGGGTTTTGTAACCCGCGATAGCTTCAGAATCAGCTACTACAATTGACCACAGGAGTAGAGCGGTGAGCAGCCTGAAGATCCTTATGATATGCAGCGAGGCGATACCCTTTGCCAAAGCCGGCGGATTAGGCGACGCCGTTTCAGCGTTGAGTCTGGGCCTGAAGCGCCTGGGCCACGACGTGCGTTTGCTGCTACCGCGCTACGGTTTTATCGATATCACTACGCTCAAACCGCTGCCCGACCCGCTGGGTGTGCCGCTGGGTACGCAGCAACTGTGGACCGCGGTTTATCGCGGAGAGCTGCCCAACAACCAGGACGGTGATGGGATTGGGGTCTATTTCCTGGACCATCGCCGGTTGTTTGACCGCGCCGGAATCTACGGCACGCCCGAACAGCCTGACTTCCACGACAATCCGCAGCGTTACGCGCTGCTGTGTCGCGCTGCGTTCCAGCTGTGCCGCGCGCTGCACTGGATCCCGGACATACTTCACGCGCACGACTGGCCGGCTGCACTGGTGCCGGTCTATAATCGGCTGCTCGAGGCAGATTCGGAGTTCAGCTTTTCCGCCAGCGTGCTGTCGATTCACAACATCGGCTACCAGGGCATTGCAGACACTACTCACCTGCCCCCGCTCGGACTGCCGGCCGAGCGCATCGCAGAGTCGGGGCTGTTGTTCGGCAATCGCATCAACCTGCTCAAGGGTGGCATCAGCTGTGCCGACGCGCTGGTTACTGTCTCACCACAGCACGCAAAAGAGATCACCACCCCGGAACACGGTTTTGGTCTGGATGGGCTGTTGCGCGCCCGCCACGCGCGGCTGACAGGCATTATCAACGGCACCGATGACAACATCTGGGATCCGCAGACCGACCCGCTGCTGGCGCACAACTACGGCCCCGATGATCTGAGCAACAAGGCGCGAGCCAAGCGCACGCTGCAATTGGAGATGGGCCTTGCGCCGCTGGACGACGTTCCGCTGATCGGCATGGTTTCCCGGCTTGTGGCGCAAAAGGGTTTCCACGAACTGTGCGATCCACGGCGTGGGATTCTGCCGCGGATCCTGGAGGTGCTGCCGCTGCAGCTGGCTATCATGGGTAGCGGCGATCCGCTGTTGGAGCAGCGCCTGCGCGACCTGGCACGCAGCTACCCCAACCTCGGCCTGAACATCGGCTACCGCGAGCAGCTCGCGCACCAGGTGCAGGCAGGATCGGACTTCTTTCTGATGCCTTCGCGCTACGAGCCGTGCGGATTGAACCAGATGTACGCGCTGCGCTACGGCACTATCCCGATAGTCAGCCGCACCGGCGGTCTGGCCGATACGGTGGACGAGTTCAATCCAGCCAACGACAGCGGCACCGGCTTCTTCATAGACTATCCCTCGCCCTGGTTGATCTTTGACGCCGTCAGCCGCGCGGTGCGCCTGTGGCACAACGATCCGGCGGCAGTAGTGCGCATGCGCCGGCGCGCGATGCAACGCCGATTCCCGCTGGCAGACACTGCCCGCGCCTACCTCAGCGTGTACCGTCAGGCGCTGTCGGAGTGACCGCGCACCGCCGAGCTGCCGCTGGCACGCCGCTGTTTGCCGTCGAGGCGCTCCAGACGGCGCGTGAGTTCCGGCTGCATGGCGCTCGCGTGGTCCCAGCCGGCGGCGTGGGCTACCGTTTCGGCTGCCGCGGCATAATCGCGGCAGCGATGCTCGTAGAACTTGGCCAGTTCGATGGCGGCCCATACGCTGCGCCGCCGCTCGAAATGATCGCGCCAGATGGGGACAGCAACATCCCAGTTGCCGCAGCGCTTCAGCAGCGCACAGTAGTAGCGCGCCGCAATCGCGCTGCGCGGGTCGCTTGGATCTCGAGCCAGGACGCTCAAACTCTGCAGGCCGCTGCGGCGCAGCCTCACACTGCCCGCGCGGCGATACGGTGACTCCACCAGCAGCCGCGCGCGCTGCAGCGGGTCAATACCTCCGCGGTCCGGCGACGCCACCAGTTCTTCTATTTTTGCCAGCAGCGCCACCAGCGACACAACGTCCTGGCGTACGTGCGCAAAAACAGACTGCAGCTCGCCGGTTCGGCCGCTCCTGAGAAAACGCAGCCAGACGTCTGGAATCAGCGCGCCGTCGATGTCGATATCGCGTGTTACCCCCAGCACATCCCGTTCAACCACCGCCAGGCTGCAGCGCTCGAGCAGGCTGCCGAACAACCGCCGCGCCGGGTGCAGCAGGTCGATATGCGGTCTGTGCGGCGGGTCGATGCGGTTGAGCAGGAATCGATTGCGCAGGATATTGCTGTCGAAGGCGCGTCCGTTGTACGAAACCAGCGTCTGCGCGCTCATCAGCTGATCGCGTACCAGATGCAGGAAAGACGCCTCGCCGGAGAAGTCGGACAGAAACAGCAGCGTTGTCTCCAGCTCGGCACCGTGCAGCCGCGCGCACGCCAGCAGAAACACAGTGGTTCCGGCGCCGCCGGACAGACCGGTGGTCTCGCTGTCAAAGAAACACAGGCCGTGCGGATCGATCTCCGGGCCCAGCAGCAGCCCACCGTGCGCTGCGCTGCGGTACAGCGCGTCGCTGCCGAGCAGCGGAGAGCGGTACACCGCGCGCCACACCTGCTGCGCAACCGGCTGCCACTCGCCGGCGAGATCCGCAGACGGCTGTGCAACAGCGCGGGCCGCCGCAGCGGCGCCGGCGGCCGGCAGCGCGGGGCTAGCTTCGCGCTGCTGTTTGAGTCTTTGGTAGAGGTTGCGCATGCGCCAACCACGCCTCCAGTAGTGCACCCAGCGCCTGCTTGGGATCGCCGTCGATCTCTTCGGCGCTGTCGCGTGGCCCCACGCACGAGGGGCAGCCCTGCCGGCAGGGGCAGCCGGCAATCAGCTCGCGCGCGGCGGTCAGCACTTCGGGCATCACAGTAACAAACGCCTCGGCCAGTCCCGATCCCCCGGGATAGGCGTCGTAGATGTAGAGCGCCGCCGCGCCAAAATGCGGGTCACGCAGGCGCTCGGCGATACCGATGTCGCGCGCGTCGCACAGCAGAAAAAACGGAGCCACGTTGCGGATCAGCGCGCCGATGCGCGTCATGGCCGGAGCGATCATGGTTGGCGGCAGCTGCGCCAACGCGTTGCCGGCCGCGCTGCCTTCAGCAAAGATCATTGCCACCGCACGGGTGTGCATCTCTTCTTCGGGAAGCGAGATATTGCCGTAGCCGACGTTCTCGTGGCTGCGAAAACGGATCTTCTTGAACTTGGCAACCTGCGTTCGTACCAGGATGTCGCCCACAGCCGCCTCGCAGCCGCACAGCTGCTGCCGATGGTCCTCGTGAAGAACCTTGATATCGCGTTTGACCAGCGCGTCGGTGAAGTAATTGACGTTGCTGCGCTCAACCAGAGCGCGGCGGTTATGCAGATCGAGCTGCAGCACCACGTACTGCTCGCCACGGTGCAGATAGATAGCGTTATCGAAGAGCATTTCCTTGGCCGACGGACGGTCCATCTCACCGATAACGCTGTGCGCACCGCCGCTGGTATCGATGATCACCACGTTATCCGATGTCGCGCTGCGCAGCGAGACTCCTTCGGCAGGATAGCCGCGATCGGCCCAATAGTAGCTATGCCCCGAGAGCCGTATCGTACCCTCTTCTTCCAGCAGCGCCAGATGTTCGGTTACCGCTTGCGGGAAGCCTTCGTCGGCGCCAAACGGTAACTCGAACACCGCGCACTTGAGGTGGTCCATCAGCACATAGATGTTATCCGCATCAACAAACGCGGACTCCGGCGCCCGGCCGAAGAAGTAGTCGGGGTTTGCAACCATGTACTGGTCCAGCGGAGCCGCCGAAGCGATCAGAATAGCCAGCGACACGCTCTGGCGGCGGCCGGCGCGACCGAGCTGCTGCCACGATGATGAAATTGACCCCGGGAATCCGCCCAGGATAGCCGCATCCAGTCCGCCGATATCGATACCAAGCTCGAGCGCGTTGGTAGAAACCACACCGTGAATCGAGCCGTCGCGCAGCCCCTTCTCGACTGCGCGCCGCTCGCTGGGCAGATATCCGCCACGATACGGCTCGACGCGGATGCGGGCGTTGTCGGTGTACATATTGGCCAGGCTCTTGTTGACGTAGTCGGCGATGAGTTCGGTACGTACGCGCGAGCGCGAGAAGACAATTGTCTTGACCTTCTGCCGCAACAGCCGGATCGCCAGCTTCTGCGCCTCGTTTACTACGCCGCGGCGGATCCCCTGCACACGGTCCACCAGCGGCGGGTTGTAGAGCACCACGTGGCGTTCACCCGCCGGTGCGCCGTTATCATCGATCAGTTGAACCTCGCGCTCGAGCACCGTCTGCGCCAGTTGCAGAGGGTTACCGATAGTGGCGGAGCAACAGATGAACACCGGATCGGTATTGTAGAAGCGGCAGATGCGTTTCAATCGGCGGATCACGTTTGTGACCTGCGAGCCAAACACACCACGGTAGCTGTGCAGTTCATCGATAACCACAAAACGCAGCTGCTTGAGGAACTTGATCCACTTGGGGTGATTGGGCAGAATCCCGGCGTGCAGCATATCCGGGTTACTGATTACGATCTGCCCGGTCTCGCGTGCCGAGGCGCGCAGGCTCTCGGGGGTGTCGCCGTCGTAGGTGGCAACCTTGATGCCGAACTCGGAAGCCAGCACTACCTCTCCGAGCTCCGACTGCTGATCCTGCGACAGCGCCTTGGTGGGAAACAGATAGAGCGCGCGCGTTTCAGGACGCTCGATGATGGCCTGCAGCACCGGCAGGTTGTAGCAGAGCGTCTTACCGGAAGCCGTGGGGGTGACCACCACGCTGTCATGGCCGCTGCGCGCGTTGCGGTACGCCTGTCCCTGATGGCTGTAGAGCCGCGAGATCCCCCTGCCGGCCAGTGCCCGCTGCAGGCGCGGGTCGAGGTCGCCGGGAAGCTCGCAGTAGCGGCCCGGGCGCGGCCCGATGCGTTCCCAGCGGGTCACACAGCTCATGAAACTGGAATCGTTCTGCAGGTCACTGATGATCCGGTTGATATCTGCCATACGCGGCCTTCAATACTACCAGAAAACCGCCGCGCCCGATAGACTCTTATGTTGACGGCAGCGGTAGCTGGACGTAGAATACATCAATGAAAGATGTGCTGTCGATCGTCATGGGTGGCGGAAAAGGAACCAGGCTGTACCCGCTGACCAAGGAGCGGGCCAAACCCGCGGTTCCGTTTGCAGGCAGATATCGTCTGGTGGATATCCCGATTTCCAACTGCATCACCGCCGGCTTTCGCAAAATCTACGTCCTGACGCAGTTCAATTCAGCCTCACTGCACCTGCACATCGCTAACACCTACATCTTTGACTCGTTTTCGCAGGGATTTGTTGAGATACTTGCAGCAGAGCAGACGTTCGACCATTCGGGGTGGTACGAAGGCACCGCCGATGCGGTGCGCAAAAACCTGATGCACTGCCGACCGCAGGAACCCAGCCACTACATGATCCTCTCCGGTGATCAGCTCTACCGCATGGATCTGCTGGATTTCTACCGCAAACACGTAGAATCGAAGGCCGAAGTCACTATCGCGGCAACCGCGGTCAACCGCGAGCAGGCGGTCAGCTTCGGCATTCTGCAGGTCGATGACAGCGGCGCGGTTACTGCGTTTGTCGAGAAGCCGCCGCTCGAGAAAGATGTCTGCGAGCTTGTGATCCCCGAGCATCTGCACCCGGACAAACAGCAGCTCAAGCAGGGCAAAGAGTACCTGGCATCGATGGGCATCTACTGCTTCACGGCTGAGGCGCTCGAGAAAGCGCTGGATAATGACCTCACGGACTTCGGCCATGAGGTCATCCCCAGCCTGATAGACAAGATGCGCGTGCACTCCTACGTGTTCACCGGTTTCTGGGAAGACATTGGAACTATCAGATCGTTCTACGATACCAATATCAACCTGGCCTCGATCACACCGGCGTTCAACTTCTACGACGAGAATGCGCCGATCTACACTCACCGCCGCGACCTGCCGGCGTCCAAGTTTAACGCCTGTTCACTGACCAGTACGCTGGCGGCTGACGGATGCATCATCACCGACTCGGTAGTCAAGGACACTATCATCGGTATCCGGACCACAATCGAACCCAATACGCGCCTCGATGGGGTGATCTGCATGGGTGCAGACTACTACGAAACCGAGGAACGCCGTGCAGAAAACCGCGCCAGCGGCATTCCGGATATCGGAATCGGCCGTAACTGCCTGATCAGGCGCGCCATCATCGACAAGAATGCACGTATCGGTGAGAACTGCCGCATCGGCATGGACGATACCGAACCGCCCGACGGTGACCATGCGACGCACTACACTCGAGATGGAATCATCATCATTCCCAAGAACGGAATCATCCCTGCGGGGACGGTCATATAGCCGCGGAAAAACGCGGCAACAGCAGCATCAGCAGGGCACGATCCGAATCCGCCAGACTCAGCGATGCAGCCTCGTTCCAGTGTACCCAGCGCGTGGCTGCGTGTTCGCGCAAAGAGAAACGATCACCGTGCAGCTGTACCTGGTAGGCGTACAGCTGATACTCGTGCGGTCCGTTGCGAAAGCTGGTTTGCGCCAGCGGTTGGCCCGGGGTACAGCCAACGCCGAGTTCTTCGCGAATTTCTCGCTTCAGTGCCTGCTGATGGGTCTCATCGCCTTCCACTTTGCCGCCGGGAAACTCCCAACGGCCGCCGATTGCACCGCCGGACTTGCGCTGCGCCATCAGAACGGTGTCCGAACGCAGCGCAACCGCCGCAACCGACTGGTTCATCGCCCAGGCTTTACAGAAAGAGCACCGAGGGAAACAGAAAGTGCAGTGCGGCGATCAGTATACCGGCAGTACCAAACATGGTACGGTTCTGCACAAAGATCTTGTCGATAGATTCCAGCGCCGGCGAAGAGACGTCGGAGCGCGACTGATAGTAGAGAACCAGCAAAATGAATCCCTGGATAACACCCGACAGTGCAGGGATCAGATCTCCAACTACCGGTACGTCTCCGTTGGTGACCGACAGGAACTTGAAAAATCCCACCAGAAACGTTACAACACCGAGGCCGAGCCGAAACCCCACCGACACAAACAGGTCTCGATTGAAGACCGCGCTGAGGTGGAGCTTTTCATCCATGCTATCGAACGAGAGGGCTATCCCCGCCAGAGCGTTTGTGACAACCGAAAGCAGGTAAATCTGAATCATGTGAAACTCCCCTGAAAATCATACCGGAAACACTCCAGGCGGTCAACGCGAATCGCCAGGACGGCGCTCGAGCAGCAGGACTTCACTGTTGACGGTTAACTCTGCGCGCACCACCGCAGCATGCTGCGGGCCAACGGTGTCGAGCACACGGGTTTCTCCGCCGCGCTGCGGCACCACGTCCATAATCGGCTCGGTTTCAAAACTCTCTCCGTCGGAGAATACCACGGTCACAATCTGCGTCCGCGGCCCGGCTTCTGCGCCGCGCCGTCGCGTCAGGCGGACTTCCCAGACGTTGTTCTGGTCCGAGGACAACAGATGCAGTTCAGCTTCTACGCCGGCAATAGTGCCGCGCCACGAGTCACTGCTGATGAACGTCGACACGACTGCGTAGATCAGCAGGATCACCGCCACGTCGATCAGAATGATTACCAGCGACCGGTTGCGACTGCGACGCCGCGGCCTGTCAGCACTCTGGTTACCATCCTGGTCCCGCTGCCACGGCTGATCGGGCTTGCGGCTGTGGTAGATCATCCGTCCATCGTCGTGATGTTCACTCATTGTCTTCCGAGCACTCCGCCAGTAACGCCGACACCACCTGCGGCAGCTCTTCTGCCAGAAAGAATCCGCGCTCGCGCCGCAGCCTGGCGCCGGCGCTCTGATGCAGCAGCACGGCTGCCTCGGCAGCCGCGGCACTCTGCATCCCGCGCCCGAGCATTGCGGCTACCATGCCTGCCAGTACGTCACCGCTGCCGCCGGTAGCAAGCGCGGGGTTCATCCCGTCTACAACGGATATGCCGCCGTCGGGGCGCGCAATGTAGTTCACGTGTCCCTTCAATATAATAACCGCGTTCAGCTTCTCGGCCCACTGCTGTAACAGCGCGGCTGGATTTTGCGGCAGCTCAGTACGCTCGATACCGCAGAGCGCGGCGAACTCACCCGGGTGCGGCGTGAGTACCCAGCGGCCGCCCAGGCCGTGCGCGCCGGAAAGGGAGCCGTCTGCCTGCAGTCCGGCCAGCAGCGCTATGCCGTCAGCGTCGATTACCCCCGGCAACCCGGAACGCAGCAGCGCCAGCAATTGCTCCCTGCGGCCCTCGGCACGACCCCAGCCCGGTCCGATTGCCAGCGCCGAAGCGCCCTGTGGGATCACCGCTTCACGCTCGTCGCAGCCCACCGTCATTACCGACACCAGCTGCGAGGCAACCAGCGGGTAGATCGAGCGGTCGACATAGAGCCGCACCATACCGGCACCGCAGCGCGCGGCCGCGCTGCTGCACAGCACCGCAGCACCGCTGGTCCCGTGCGCACCGGCAAAGACCGCTACCACACCGCGTTGATTCTTGTACGCCGCGAGCTGCACTCGCGGCAGCAGCGCCGCCAACGCCCGTTCATCGAGCAGGCGCCAGCGGGCAGCGCTATCTTCCAGCAGCGGCGGCGGAAAGCCGATCGGCAGCACTTCAATAGCGGCGGCCAGAATCCGGGCCTGGGGGAAATAGAGGCAGCGTTTGGGAAGTCCGATAGTGATAGTGACGCGCGCACGCAGCGCCGGAAAGTCGGGCTGGTACTCATCACCGATGCCGCTCGGGCAATCGATGGCTGCAACCGGGCGGGCACTGCTATTGATCTGCTGGACCAGCTCCGCTGCATCACCGCGCAGCGCGCCTTTGATCCCGGTGCCGGCAATACCATCGATAATCCAATCTGCGGCATCGATTGCCTTGATCGCACCCTCGCGCATGCTGCGCCAGTCGATGACCTCGATTCCCAGCGCGGCACACGCGCGCAGATGCCCGGCGCCCGGTTCACGCAGGTCATCTGTGGTCAGAAGCAACGTGGGCTGGTGCACTCCTTCCAGCGCAGCGTGGCGCGCCATGACCAGCGCATCGCCGCCGTTATTGCCCTTGCCAACGGCAAAGAGAAGGCGTCCGCCAGATGCGGGATCCAGATAGCGGTCACGCAGCAGCGCCCAGGCGCGCGCGCCGGCATTTTCCATCAGCACGATTGCCGGGATATGGAAGTCGGTCTGCGCCTGCTGGTCGATCTCGTTCATCCGGGCTGCGCTAACCAGCGGAGTGACCCCTTGGCTCATCGCCCCAGGTCTCCAACGAGCCGATCGCTGCGCCACCAGACCACTCGCGCGTGATCTTCAAAACCAAGCAAGGCGCTGAGCACCCCGGTTGCACTGACGTGATAAGTCTTGTAGAGGATCTCGCTGTCCTCTACGTGCAGGTTGCGCCGGCGCACCACGCGACCGTCGGTCCGCATGATCAGCAATTGAGACTGGTCGTTGTCTTCGCGCGACAGCAGGTAGAGGTGTTCCTTCGGCGCAACCCCCACCAGCTGATACATGTACTCGACTTCCTGGCGGTCAAAGACGCTTTGACCGCTGATGGTCTGTACATTGGTGGGAATGTTCACGTAGCCATCGTAACGGCCTGACTCCAGGTCCAGCCAGAAGACACGCGACAGAGTCTTCTCGATACCAAAGCTGGCCCCGGTCTCGGGATCCAGCGCCTGCTCGTAGTAGTCGAGTTTCAGATAGAGCCGCGGCAATTCCTTGTCCGGCAGCACGGTTTCCAGAATCGGAATGACCTCGCGGTCGTCGGGAACCGGAAGCCGGCTAAGCTGAATATCGACGCTGTAATACAGATCGCCATCGGCGGTGAACCAGTATACCAGCCAGCTGTCCATGGTACGGCTGACCACAACGATCTCATCACTGCTGGTGACCTCCAGCCGTTCGATGTAGGGAAACGGAGTCCCGCCGATTCCCTCCTGGCCCAGGTAGTCGATCAGTTGCCCGCGCGAATCGAAGCGCAGCACCACCCGATTGAGGTTGACTCCCAGATCGGAATCAAACACAGCCCGTTCTTCGCCCAGCATATCTTCAACCAGCGTGGTCTTGTTTGACGTTACCGCAATTTCGCCGACCTGGGAGAAATTGTACGAGTGAGCGCGACGGTTGGTCATACGCCCTTCGACCGCCGAAGCCTGCAGCAGCACCGGCCGCGGATTCTCGTCGGGATCGTAGAGCAGCGTCAACAGATCGCCGTACGAGCTGAACTCCATGACCTTGTTGGCGCTGCCGTTACTGATGAAGAACAGCCCGTCGCGCATGACGATACGCGTCTTCTGGTTCAGCGGAGCCCCTTCCATCTGAAACAGGTCGATCTGATCCTCGGCACGGCCGATAGCCAGGCGATACAGGTCCTCGCGTTCCAGCGACGCCACCCTGCTCCGCGAGCAGCCGCCCAGCACCACCAGCACCACCAGCCCAACCAGAATCAGCAGTGCCGGCAGCGATAGCAGAGATTGTGATCTGTAGCGTGATTGCATGATCGCTTTGTCCCTCTTTGTCGCCCTTCATACTACCTGCGGCGCACATCCATTGTCAATCTTGACCGGCGCTCGCTTTGCAAGCTACATTATGACAATGTTACACCGAGTAATCGACATTCTTTTCGGCTCCAAAGGCGAGAAGGATCTCAAGAGCCTGATACCAATTCTGCACCAGATTAACACCCGCGAGTCGTGGGCCATGAGTCTGACTGCCGAACAGTACCAGCAGCAGACGCTCGAGTTTCGCCGCCGGATAGCCGACGGTACCTCGCTGGAAGAGATCCTGCCGGATGCCTTTGCAATGGTGCGCGAGGCCGCACGGCGCACCCTGGGAGAGCGGCTCTACGACGTCCAGATTCTCGGTGGCATTGTCCTTCATCAGGGCAGGATCATGGAGATGAAGACTGGTGAGGGGAAGACGGTTTCTTCGGTTACCGCCGCCTATCTGAACAGTCTGGCCGGACACGGCGTACACGTGGTGACCGTCAACGATTACCTGGCGCAGCGCGACGCCGACTGGATGCGCCCGGTGTACGAGTATCTGGGCGTCTCGGTTGGCGCCATCGTTTCGCAGATGGACAACGAGCTGCGCAAAGAGCAGTACCAGTACGATATCACCTACGCAACCAACAACGAACTTGGGTTTGACTACCTGCGCGACAACATGGCGTACGACACTACGCGCAAGGTGCAGCGCAGCCACCACTACTGCATTGTGGACGAGATCGACTCGATTCTGGTGGACGAGGCACGTACCCCGCTGATTATCTCCGGGGTTGCCGAGGACGACGTGCGCAAGTACGTAGACGTCAACCGGGTGGTGGGAGAGCTGGTGGAGTGCGCCAAGGACCCCGAGACCGGTGACTATCCCGATGAGCCCGAAGGAGACTACCAGGTAGACGAGAAGGCCAAACGGGTAACCTTTACCGATCAGGGGCTCAACCATCTGGAGAAGGTGCTGCAGCAGCGCAAGATCATCGTTACCTCGCTGTTTCTGGACGAGAACTTCGAGTACATCCACCACGCCACGCAGGCGCTGCGCGCACACCGCCTGTTTCACAAGGACCAGGAGTACGTGGTTGCCGACGGCAAGGTGGAAATCGTTGACGAGTTCACCGGACGGATACTGCACGGCCGGCGTTATTCGGACGGACTGCACCAGGCAATCGAGGCCAAAGAGGGTATCCGCATCGCGCAGCGCAACCGGACCCTGGCTACGATTACCTTTCAGAATTTTTTCCGCATGTACGACAAGATCTCCGGCATGACCGGTACCGCCGAGACCGAGGCCAAAGAGTTTGGCAACATCTACGGTCTCGACGTGGTTGTGGTACCGACCAACCGGCCGCTGGCGCGTCTGGATGAGGACGACGTCATCTATCTGACCGAGGCGGACAAGTACGAGGCTATCTGCAACGAGATCGCAACCGTGCATAACAACGGCCAGCCAACCCTGGTTGGCACCGTGTCGATCGAACGTTCGGAGAAACTCAGCAACCTCTTGCTCAAGCGCGGTATCCGCCACGAGGTTCTCAACGCCAAGAACCACGCACGCGAGGCCATAATTATCGCAGAGGCCGGTGCCAGGGGCGCCGTGACTATTGCTACCAACATGGCCGGTCGCGGTACCGATATCAAACTCGGCGGCAACCCGGAATACCGGGCGCGTAAACGCGCCGGAACCGACGCCGGCCCAGAAGAGTACCGGCGCGCATTCGAAGCGGAGTACAGCGCGTGGCGCGAGCAGTACCGCGAGGTGCAACAGGCCGGCGGTCTCTACGTACTCGGCACCGAGCGGCACGAGTCACGCCGCATCGACAACCAGCTGCGCGGCCGCTCCGGCCGCCAGGGAGACCCGGGAAAATCACGCTTCTTTCTCTCGATGGACGACGACCTGATGCGGCTGTTCGGGCGCGGCTCGGCCAGCATCAAAGGGCTGATGGAGCGCGGACTGCCACCGGGCGAACCACTGAACCACAAATTGATCAACAAGAGCATCGAACGCGCCCAGAACAAGGTAGAAGAGCGGAACTACGAGATCCGCAAGCACCTGCTGGAATATGATGACGTTCTCAACGAACAGCGCAAGCTGATTTACCAGCAGCGCGATGCTATCCTGACCGATGACCAGCTGTTTGAGCGCGTGCTCAACACCGCACACGATATTGTTGATGAGATCCTGACTGACTTCCAGCCGGATAGCAACAGAGGTAGCGCATCGCTGCAGATGGCACTCAGCGAACTCAAAGACCGACTGTTCTTTGTGCCGCAGACGCCCCTCGAGCAGCTGGCGGCACTGCCTACAACCGAGCTCAAAGCGGCACTGATGGAGGATATGCGTACCGATCTGGTAGAGAAAGCCGACACCGCGGGGCACGACCGGCTCAATATGGCGATCCGCTTCGAATACCTGCGCAATATCGACGGCCGCTGGCAGGATCATCTGGAGAACCTCGAATCGCTGCGCGAAGCGGTCTACCTGCGCAGCTACGCGCAGAAGAACCCGCTGCTGGAGTACAAACTCGAAGGCTTTCAGATATTCGATCAGTTGATATACGACATCCGCGTCTCAATTGCCAGGAAGCTGTTTGCGGTGAAGGCCGAGAGCTTCCAGCAGGTGCCGCGTCATGTGCGCGGGCCGGCGCACGCGGTGGCGCAGCACGACGGCATGCAGATGATCGGCGGCGGTGCGGCACCACGCCCCGGCGCTGCAGCGGCGCATTCCGGCGGCGCGGCAACCGCAACCGCCCCGCCCCAGACTCAGCGCAGCGTGGCCAAGGTGGGCCGCAACGATCCGTGCCCGTGCGGCAGTGGTAAAAAATTCAAGTACTGCCACGGCAGATAACTGCACCAACCTACGGCACCGTGGCACCTTACGCGGTTACTCGCTGCCTTCTACGCTACTCGAGCTGTTGCGTGCTTCGGTTTCTACGCTATATGCATTGATAAACGTAAACAGGGCAAAAAGGCAGATTATGATGATCGCCATTCTTCTCACGATATCCCCCTTCGGCGACAATTCGGTGTACTTCACGCTGACGTGTTTAAATCTGTTGCGATCGCCATGATTCTAACGCAAATAGCGCATCGGGTCTACAAACGATCCGTTCTTTATCACCGAAAAGTGCAGATGAGGTCCGGTGCTGCGCCCGGTATTTCCCATCTGACCGATCTGCTGGCCCTGGTTTACCTGTTGCCCGGTTTGTACCGAGTAGCTGTCCAGGTGCGCGTAGAGCGTCTGATAACCGCCATCGTGGCGGATGATCACAAACCGGCCGTAGTTGCCCGGCTGGTTTTCCACGTGCACCACGCGGCCCGCCATTGCAGCGCGCACCGGAGTACCGACCGCTGCTGCCAGATCGATTCCGTTGTGAAAACGCCGGATCCCGGTGAAGGGATCGTTGCGCATACCGTACCCGGAAGTGAGCCGCCCGCTTGCCGGGTAGATAAACAGCTGCCCGAGCACCCGCTGAAGCTCGGTTCTGCTCAGGCGCGCTTCGGGAACAAAGATCGACTGTCCCGCCGTAATGGTGGCGCTGCTGAGATCGTTGGCGTCGAGGAGAGCGTTTACGGTAGTGCCATACCGGCTCGCTATCGAGCTCAACGACTCTCCCCGACCAACACTGTGGAGGAGTCCGTCGCGGTTGGGAATCTGAAAGACATCTCCGACACGAATGCGGCGTGCATCCGTTATCCGGTTGAAGCTGGCAAGCGTGTCGATACGCAGTCCGTTGCTCGCCGCAATGCCCGACAACGTATCGCCGGCTGCCAGCCGATACTCGCGCACCTGAAGCCGCTGGAATTGAGCCGCCTCCACCACCGGTTCACCGCTGTGGCTCTGCGAACCGCTCGGCGCCGCCAGGCGCGCCAACAGGGCGTGCCTGGTTGATGCCTCGGGCATAGCAACGCTCGGGCCTGGCTGAGCCAGACGCATCAGCCGACTGTCGGGCACCAGAACCGCCGAGAACAGCAGCAGCGAGACCACCAGCGCCGCGTACAGCGGAAGATCGACGCTGCGAATGGGCTGTAGCAACGCTGCAGCGTGGCTCGTGCAGAGGCGGCATAGCCCGCCGAGGGTGACGCTCGAACGGCGCAGACGCCGCGGACGGCTGATCGGAGTCTGTAGCGCAATCGCTGTGGCCGGGACTGCTGCAGTGCGCCGGGTGGCCGGCGCCGACCACAGCGGCGTAATGCGCAGTGCGCGCGTGCTGCCGCCGGACTGCAGCGATGCCCACGAGCGCCCGGGAACCGCGGCGCCGCGGTCATCGCGCCTGGCGGGCGCCTCGCGTCTTTTCGATACTCTCTGATGCTGTATACTACTTACCATAGCTCATTGTAGGTATCGACATAATCACGAAGGGGTTTTACCGCTTTATGCGGCATACAGAAATTGACCACGACTGGCCGCTATGGGTCCTGCTTGGGCCGGTGCTGCTCCTGCTGGTGGTTCTGCTGTTCGGAATTGATGTTGCGGTGGTCCGAGGCGATTCAATGCAGCCACTTTTGAGCGACCAGCAGGTGGTATTAGTCAACCGCGCCGCCTACGGTCTGCAGCTGCCGTTTACCGATTCATACCTGATGCTGTGGGACAAACCGCAAAAAGATGATATTGTTATCTTTGACAGTCCTGCCGATGGGCGTCTGGCGGTCAAGCGCTCCGTGGCGGTTGCCGGCGACCCGATAGTGGCAGGTGACGCCGTTGTCGTTGTGGGAGGGGAAACGTACGACGTGCCGTTGCGCACAGCAGACGCGCTGCAGAACCTCACGAGAATTCCCGATAATAAGGTGTTTGTGCTAGGTGACAACCCAACACACTCGACCGATTCACGTCATTACGGCCTGGTGCCGCTGCGGGCGATTCGGGGTCGAGTGCTGCTGAGGCCGACGTTTCCACATCAGGGGCCCGCGCAGTGATGCAAGACAGTCTGGTTCGAAGACGTTACAAAATCGTTTTTGCTCTGCTCATGCTGGTGGTGGCGATAGTTTTTGTGCAGTTTGCATCGCTGATGCTGGCTTCGCCTTCCTCCTCTTTCTCCGGCGGCAGCGAGAGCGTCACCTTCAACCGCGAGCGCGGTGCAATCTACGACCGCAACGGCCGCGTCCTGGCATTACAGACCGAACTCGATACTGTTACCGCCTGGTCACCGCACGTGCGTGATCCGCAGACTACCGCAGAGCTGCTGGCCGACATCCTTGACCTCAACCAGGACGAGCTGCTGGAGCGATTTCGCGGCAGCACCGGGTTTCTGATCATCAAGCGCACCATCACCCCTACCGAAAGCCGCCAGGTAGGGCGCCTGATCTCCGAAGGCAATCTGCCGGGAATCCGTCTGGAACCCGATACCGGCCGCAGTTACCCGGAACGCCACCTGGCCTCGCACTTGCTGGGGTACGTTGGAGTTGACAACATCGGACTGGACGGCATCGAGTACAGCTACAATAACCATCTCCTGTCGCCGCGGGTTGACGGAACCGAGGCCAGCGTCGGTAACCGGCTCTATCTCACCATCGACCTTACCATTCAGAGCGAGCTCGAACGCATGGCGCACGCGGCCCTGCGCCAGCAGGACGCCGACTCGGTTCTGCTGCTGGCCGCCGACGCCACCACCGGCGAGTACCTGGCCTACGTCTCGGTCCCCAACTTTGATCCAAATGTCTTTGACCAGTACAACGCCGAGTTGCGCCGCAATCGTCCGATTTCGATGGTTTACGAGCCGGGATCGGTATTCAAAGTGTTTTCGGTTGCCAGTTTCCTGGAGCTCGGCGGGGTTACGCCAGATGATGTCTTCCAAACCTCCGGCGGCTACGTCAGCCCCGATGGAGGCTTCACCCTGCGCGATGTGGGAAACTACGGCCGCCTGGACGTCGAGGGGATAATCAAGCACTCGAGTAACGTTGGCGCAGCGTACGCCTCGGAGCGAGTTCAGGCCGACGCACTCTACCACATGATCCGCCGTTTCGGTTTTGGCGATCAGACCGGTATCGGCCTGCCGGGCGAGGAGCGCGGACTGCTGCGCGATCCGTCGCGCTGGTCGGCTCGCAGCAAGCAGACTATCTCGATCGGCCAGGAGATCGGTGTGACCGCCAACCAGATTGTAGCCGGAGCCACGGCCCTGGCCAACGACGGCGTGCTGCTGAAGCCGCACGTAGTATCGCGCATAGTATCACCCGATGGCCGGGTAGTGCGCGAGTTTGGGCGCGAACCGCTGCGCGAGGTTATATCGCCGCGTACCGCGCGCACGCTGCTGGAGTACATGCGGGCTTCAACCGACGATAGCGGTACAGCGCGGCGCATCCGCATTGACGGCGTCGATATTGCCGCCAAGACCGGCACCGCCGAGGTTTTTGACCAGTCAATCGGCGCCTACTCGCCGCAGGCGTTTGTTGCCTCAACACTCGCCATACTGCCGGCTGATGCCCCGCAGCTGATCCTCTACGCGGTGATTGTGCACCCGCGCGGTGAAAGCATCTTTGGATCGCGCATCGCGGTTCCGCTGGTGCGCGAAGCCGCCGAGTTTCTGGTGCCCTACCTGGGGATTCCCACTTCCCGCGATCAGATTGCACGTCACAGCGGCAGGATCGCGGTATCCACACCGCAGCTGCCCGAACTCGCCCAGACCGTTCCCGACTACTGGGGACTACCAAAGCGCACGCTGTTGCCGCTATTGGAGCGTGACGATCTCACCGTGGACATCAGGGGCAGCGGCTGGGTAGTGCGCCAGAGCCCGGCCCCTGGCAGTGCCGCGGAGCCGGGAATGACGCTGCGCCTGGACCTGGAATGAACTATTACGCGGCAAACCGTCAGCTGCTCACGGCGCGGGCCGATCTCCCGCTGGCCGACATTGACAACAGCCGCGTGCCACCCGATTTTGTCAGCGAAACCTCAGCCGGCGGAGTGCCTACCGCACGGCTCGCGGGCAAGCTTATGCATAGCCGCCGCGACCCGACGCACGAAGCAGAGCGGCTGGTTGAGTCGTGCACTGACAGGGCTACGGTAGCGATCTTTTACGGTCTGGGGCTCGGCTATCAGGTAGAGCAGTTCCTGAACCGCTGCGCCGAAGGTATCGCGGTGGTCATTGAGCCTGAGGTATCGCTGCTGCGCGCCGCGCTGGAAACGCGCAACCTTGAACCGCTGCTGGATAACCAACGGGTCGAATTTCTGGTTGGCCAAGATCCCGACGCGTTGGCGCTGACCCTGCGCCACTACGAGCACCGGCCGGTTCGGACCGTGCGCCTGCGCTCGGTCTACCAGCGCAACCAGGACTACTACCAGCGGCTTGATGCCGTCCAGCAGCAGTTCAACGCGCGGCGCGATATCAACAGTAACACCTTACGCCGCTTTGCCGGTGTCTGGATTCGCAACCTTTCGCGCAACATTCCACTGCTGGCGCACGCCGCCGGCGTATCGGTTGCCGCTGAGCGTTTCAGTAATACCCCGGCACTGATGCTGGCCGCCGGTCCCAGCCTGGACCTGGTTCTGCCGCACATCGAGGCGCTGCGCCGGCGCGCGCTGATCATAGCCGTAGATACCGCGGCTGCTGCGCTGGCTGCAGCAGGGGTAACACCGGATCTGCTGGTAGTAGTGGATCCGCAGTGGTGGAATACGCGGCACCTGGATCGGCTGCAGCTGAACGGTGTTATCGTGGTATCAGAGTCTTCAACTCATCCGCGGGTCTTCCGGCTGCTGGCCACACCACCGCTGTTTGCGGCGTCGCTCTTTCCATTGGGGCGCTACCTCGAGCAATCCACGCCCGTAAGCGGTACGCTGGGTGCCGGCGGATCGGTCTCCACCTCGGCGTGGGACCTGGCCCGCGTCCTGGGCTGCCGACCGATCTACTGCGCCGGACTGGACCTCGGATTCCCGCAGCAACGCACCCATTGCAGCGGCAGCTTCTTTGAAGAACGCGCTCACACGCTGTCCGCGCGCACGCGGCCCGCCGAACACCACGCGTTTGCCTATCTGCACCAGGCAGATCCCTACCCGGTCAGCAACAACAGCAACGGCCGCGTCCTGACCGACAAGCGCATGGAGATCTACCACTGGTGGTTTGCCAATCAGGCAAAGATCCACCGCGACTGTGTCAGCCGTAACCTGTCGCCCGGCGGAGCGCGCATCGAGGGATTCCCGTTTGCGCCGCTCGACGAAGTCCTTGCGCTGCCGGAATGCCGGCGGCAGATAGATTCCGTGCTGGCCGAGGTTCAGTCAGCGGCTGCCACGGCTGCCGCTGCCGGCAGCGACGGCGGCAGGCAACCACTCTCCGACCGCCTCGAGGCGTTGATATCAGAATTGCAGCTGATCGACCGGTTGTGCAGTCAGGGGCTGCGCACGGTACAGCGGGCTCGCCGCAATCAGCTAGCCCCCAGGGCGGCAGTGGCGCAACTTGACCGCATCGACGCCGAACTGCGCAGTTCGCAGAACCGCGATATCGCCGGTTTCATGGTACAGGACGTTCTGAGCGGAATAATGCGCGGTGACGACGCTCAGCGGCATTCATCTGCCGATCCGCTGTCGAGCTCCCAAGCGATCTATGACGCGCTGCAGCGCTCAGCGGCGTTTCACGTAACCGAGCTGCAACGAGCGCTGCCGGCAGCCAGAAGCAGTGAATAAAGTTGACCTCTCGCGCAAGGCGGGCCATACTATGGCAGTGCCGTCAGCTACGGCATAAAGTGAGCATGTATGAGCGAACCCATCGATCTTGAACAGCTTGAAACCGCGCGTCGCGAATGGGACAAGACGGTTCTGACACCGGCGCTGGAGAAGAATCCCGGGCGCGATGAAGCAGCTCTGCGTACCGCATCCAATATTCCGCTGCAGCCGCTCTACGACCCCACCTCCGACAACCCCGCTACTTATCTGGAGCGGCAAGGCTTTCCGGGATGCTATCCGTTTACGCGCGGCGTACAGCCTACAATGTACCGCGGGCGGCTCTGGACTATGCGTCAGTACGCCGGGTTTGGCACCGCCGAGCAGACCAACGCCCGTTTTCGCTATCTGCTGGACCAGGGACAGACCGGACTTTCGGTAGCCTTCGACCTGCCAACCCAGGTTGGACTGGATTCCGATCATTCACTGGCGCTGGGCGAGGTGGGCAAAGTTGGCGTCGCGATCGACACGCTGCGTGATATGGAGGCGCTGCTGGCAGAAATTCCACTGGATGAGGTTTCAACCTCGATGACCATCAACGCTCCGGCTGCGGTGCTGCTGGCGATGTATATCGTGGTGGCTGAGTCCCAGGATGCCGACTGGTCGAAGCTGCGCGGTACCATACAGAACGACATTCTCAAAGAGTACGTGGCGCGCGGAACCTATATCTTTCCACCGGGCCCCTCGATGCGCCTGATACAGAACACTTTCGAGTTCTGCGCGCGCAAACTGCCCAAGTGGAACAGCATCAGCGTATCCGGCTACCACATCCGCGAAGCCGGCGCCACCGCCGTGCAGGAAGTAGCGTTCACCCTGGCCGATGCAATTGCTTACGTTGAGACGGCGCTGCAGGCCGGCCTCAACGTGGACGAGTTTGCCGGTGGTCTGTCGTTCTTCTTCAGTGCCGGCAGTGACCTGCTGGAAGAGGTGGCCAAGTTCCGCGCCGCGCGCCGCATGTGGGCGCGCATCATGAAGCAGCGCTTTGGCGCACAATCGCCGCGTTCGATGACTCTGCGCTTCCACTCGCAGACCAGCGGGGCGGCGTTGACCGCCCAGCAGCCCGATAACAACGTAGCCCGCGTCACGCTGCACGCACTGGCGGCGGTCCTGGGCGGAACACAGAGCCTGCACACCAATTCGCGCGACGAAGCGCTGGCGCTGCCGAGTCAGGAATCGGTCCAGATCGCCCTGCGCACGCAACAGATTCTGGCGCACGAGTCCGGCGTTGCCAACACCGTTGATCCTCTGGCCGGTTCCTACGTTGTGGAGGCCCTTACCGACGAGATCGAAGCACAGGCGCACGACTACCTCGAACGGATCGCTTCAATGGGGGGGATGGTTCAGGCAATCGAAGCCGGCTACGTCCAGCGCGAGATTGCCGATGCCGCCTACACCTATCAGCGCCAGCTTGAAGACGGAAAACGAATTGTTGTGGGAGTCAATCGCTTCACAACCGCCGATGAACCGCACCGTGACCTGATGCGCCACGATCCGGGACTGCGCGAAGCGCAGCTGGCGCGGCTGGCCGACGTGCGATTTGAACGCAACGAACAGGCGGTGCTGCAGGCGCTGCGCGCCCTGAGAAACGCCGCCGAACAACCCGGGGAGAATCTGATGTATCCGATCATCGACTGCGTACGCCGCTACGCTACCCTCGGTGAGATCTGCGCCGAGCTGCGCCGCGTATTTGGCGAGCACACCCAGCCGGGCGTTGTCTAGGAGACCGCAATGACCAAGCGACTACGGATTCTGATCGGCAAGCCGGGTCTCGACGGGCATGACCGCGGTGCCAAGTTTATCGCCCGTGGGCTGCGCGATGCCGGCTACGAGGTTATCTACACCGGCATTCGACAGACCCCCGAGAGCATCGTTTCCACCGCCATCCAGGAAGACGTGGACCTGATCGGCTTGAGTCTGCTCTCCGGTGCGCACAACGAGCTGTTTCCGCGTATTGTTCAACTGCTGCGCGAGCAGGACGCCGCCGATATTGTGGTCTTTGGCGGTGGGATCATACCCGAAGAAGATATCGAGCCATTGAAGCAAGCGGGCGTCAGAGCGATCTTCACCCCCGGTACTACCCTCAACACAATCATCGAGTTCATCGAATCGTGCCGTCAAGATCAGAAAGTGAGTTAACCGCGCTGGCGCAGCGGGTCAAAGCCGGCCAACCGCGCGCCGTAGCGCGCGCTATCACTCTGGTTGAAGCCGGCGGTGGCGCAGGAGAGGACCTCGTTGATCTGCTGCACGGAGCCTTTGGAGCCGCGCGCATCATCGGCGTTACCGGACCACCCGGAGCCGGAAAAAGTACCCTGGTGGACGGGCTGATCACCGAGCTGCGCCGGCAGGAGCGCCGCGTAGGTGTACTGGCGGTAGATCCCAGCTCTCCTTTTTCCGGCGGGGCGCTGCTCGGTGACAGGTTGCGCATGGGCCGCCACGCGGAAGACCGCGCTGTCTTCATCCGCTCCATGGCAACCCGGGGGCACCGCGGAGGGCTTACGCTTGCCACCACGGAGGCGGCCGGTATCCTGGACGCCGCCGGATTTGACACGATAATCATTGAAACCGTTGGTGTCGGTCAGAGTGAAGTCGAAATCATGTCCACCGCCGATGCTGTGATGGTGGTGCTGGTGCCCGGCGCCGGTGACGACATCCAGGCGTTGAAGGCCGGTATCATGGAGATCGGAGACATCTACGTGGTCAATAAGGCCGATCTTGCCGGTGCTGCCGAACTGGCTGCCGTGCTGCGCTTTGCGCTGCGCGGCGAAGTTGACCCCGATATAGCCGATAGCGAGTACCTCGGGACCGAGCACGCCGCCGGTTACGACCCGCGGGACTATCCGGCTGCGCAGAATGCTCCACAGATTCTGCTGGCCTCGGCTCTTGACGGCAGCGGATTGCCTCAGCTGATTGAAGCGCTGGACCAGCGGCTGGCACAGCTCGATCGCAGCGGAGAGCTGGCGTTGCGCCGCAGGCAGCGCGGTGCCGCCGCACTCGAGCGTATAGCGCAGTCCGCACTCAGAGGCTGGCTGGCAGAGCGTGGCATCGTTGCCGGTGATCCCCAGCAGCTTTTGCGCGAATTCGATTCCGACTCCCGAGGTCCGCACCGTTTTATGCGTGACAAACTGCAGCAACTGACCCGTAGTCGAGAAGGAGGTGACCTATGATTCAGGGTATCGATCACATTGGAATTGCCGTACGGTCGATCGACGAGCACCTGAGGTTCTATCGCGATACTCTCGGTCTGAACGCGGTAGAAATCGAAACAGTCGAGGACCAGCAGGTGCGCGTGGCGGTGATCCAGCTGGAGGCCGGCCGCATTGAGCTCTTGGAGCCAACCTCAGACCAGAGTCCGATTGCCGTGTTTCTGGAGCGCAAGGGCGAAGGGCTGCATCACCTGGCTCTTGCCACCGATAGCATCGGGCAGCAGATTGCGCAACTCTGCGAACAGGGTGTGCGCATGATCGATGAGGAGCCACGCCACGGTGCCGCCGAGGCGCTGATTGCATTCATTCACCCCAAGTCTGCAGGCGGCGTGCTGACCGAACTCTGCCAGCGCGGCCGAAAATCATAGACGCGAGTTCAAACCGTGGAGGCATGCAGCACGCGGCCGGAGGGCAGTTCGAGTCCGCGGTCAAAGGCTGCCAGATTGGGGTGTCCGGGGCCGAAGCGCGCGGCGATGGCGCTGCGCACCGATTCAGGATCGGCCACCCCGGTCATAGTGACCAGCGCCCCTACCATGCACATGTTGGCTGCCTGCGGACGCTTGAGCTCGTCTTCGGCGGTTCTGACGATCGGCAGCGCAAACTGGCGTGCGTCCACGCGCGCATCTAGCGTTACCAGACTCTCATCGACAACCAGAATGCCCCCGGGACGGATGCGCCGATTGAGGCGCGCGTAGGCGTCCTGGTGCAGCGCCACCAGCACGTGGGCCTGATCCACGCGCGGATAGTAGATCTCGCTGTCGGCTATGGTAAGGTCGGTGCGAGCCACACCACCGCGCACCTCTGCACCGTACGACTGAGTCTGCACCGCGTAGCGGCCCTCGTGAATCACCACTGCTTCACCGATGATAACTCCGGCGGTTATGATTCCCTGGCCGCCAACGCCGGAGAGGATAATCTTCAGCATCTCAGACCTCGTTCCTGGCGTCCGCGGCCACTCTCTCTGCCTGGTCATCGGCGCTCTTGCGGGCCACCAGATCGGCGTAGAGCTCGCAGTACTCGGGCTTGTCGCTGTCTACAAAGACACCGCGCGGAATCAGGCCGCAGTCCAGCTCCAGCTTACCGGAGTTCAGCGGCACCGTAGCCTGTTTCATTTTCTTGAGCATGTCGACCGCGCTGCCTTCATGGTTGCGGCGCCCAAAATGCGTCGGGCACTGCGAGAGCACTTCCACAACCGAGAATCCACGATGGCTGATGGCCTGAATCAGCATCTTCTCCAGTTCGCGCACATGGAACGTGGTTGTGCGCGCCACAAAACTGGCGCCGGCAGCACGCGAAAGCTCAACAACGTCAAAGGGGTGATCGATGGTGGAGTACGGCGCGGTAGTGGCCTCGATCCCGCAGCCGGATAGCGGCGAGAACTGCCCGCCGGTCATACCGTAGATGCGGTTGTTGAGGATAATTGCGGTCATGTCGATATTGCGCCGCGCCGCGTGCAGGAAATGGTTACCGCCAATCGCCAGTGCATCACCGTCACCCATGGGCACCAGTATGGTGAGTTCAGGCCGGCTGAGTTTGACACCGGTTGCGAAGGCCAGCGCTCTGCCGTGCAGCGTATGCAGCGTGTGAACATCAACGTAGCCGCTGATTCGCGCCGAACAGCCGATCCCGGAGACCATCACAATTTCGTTTTTCGACAAGCCGAGCGCTTCGATCGCACGCAGCAGCGCGTTCAGCACCGTTCCGTGGCCGCAGCCCGGACACCAGATGTGCGGGAAAAACCGTTTGCGGATATAGCTGTCAACCGCCACTGCTACACTCCATGTCCGTCAACCAGGCGTATAATGGTACTGATGTCCTTGGATTTTATAAACTCGCCGTCCACGCGGTTGGCAAGGAAGACGCGCGACGGTTCGCGCACCGCGGCGCGGACCTGGTCGCGCACCTGACCCATATTCATCTCCACAACAATCACCACACGCGCGTTATCGCAGGCATCCCTGACCAGCTGCGAGGGAAACGGCCACAGCGTTTCCAACTCGAGCACCCCCACCTTGTGACCGTTCTCCCTGCCCTTCCTGGCAACCTCCATTGCCGAGCGTGCCGGCGTTCCGTAGGAGATCAGCACCGTATCGGCGTCTTCCAGGGCGTACTGGCGGTACGCAGCCAGTTCATTGGTGCGCTGTACTATCTTGTCGTGCAGATGGTGCATCAATTCGTGGACTACGGTAGGATCGGTAGACGGGAAGCCCCACATGTCGTGGAACAGGCCGGTCACGTTGTAGCGATGGACTCCACCAAAATCCGACATCGGCAGGCGACCATCTGAGCGCGCCAGGTAGGGGCGATAGTCCACCCCACCGGGAACAAACGTACGCAGCCGCTCCACCAGCGGCAGATCGCCGGGGTCGGGCAGGATCAGCCGCTCGCGCATATGCGCCAGCAGTTCATCGTAAAGCACAATAACCGGAGAGCGGCAGGTCTCGGCCAGATTGAAGGCCCGCACGGTGGTTTCAAAAAGGGCCTGATGCGATGAAGCGGTCAGCGCGATGATGGCGTGATCACCGTGGGTGCCCCAGCGTGCCTGGTTCACATCTCCCTGGCTGCTCTGTGTGGGCAGGCCGGTTGACGGTCCACCACGCATGACGTTGACAATCACACACGGTATCTCGGCCATGATTGCGTAACCGAGAGCCTCCTGCATCAGCGAAAACCCCGGGCCGCTGGTGGCGGTCATCGCCTTGCGCCCGGTCAGCGACGCACCGATTATGGCGCACATCGATGAGATCTCGTCTTCCATCTGAATGAACTTGCCGCCGCTTGCCGGCAGGCGTAAACTCATCTCTTCGGCGATCTCGGACGACGGAGTAATTGGATACCCCGCATAGAACGAGATTCCGGCGTACAGAGCACCCTCTACGCACGCCTGATTGCCGTGCACAAAGAGCGTGCGGTCACTTGTGGTTGCCGCTTCCATTGTCGTATACCAACGTTATTGCCAGATCAGGACAGATTCGCTCGCACAGCTCGCACGAGATGCACTCCTTGACGCGTACCGGCTCGGCACGATCACGCTCTCCCGGCTCAAAAACATCCCTGGGGCAGAACTCGATACAGATACCGCAGCTCTTGCACCACTGATGATTCACGGTAATCTCAACCACGCGGGCCTTGGCCACGCCGTCCCTCCGGAGCCCTGGTCTTGAGCGCATAATCCTCGGCCACGTATCGAGTAACGCCCGAAGGCGCATTGTTGACCACAGCTATGCTATATGCCCTGATTATAGCACGCTTTAGCTCAGAAACGAAGGATAGATTACATTAATCCGTCAAATTAGTGCAAAGGCGCCTGTCAGCAAGGAAAGCCTCAAGCTAACGCCCCGGTAATCCGATAATAACAGCAAAGGCTACTTTACGGTGTCTTTTAGCGGTGTGCTGTGACGTCCAGGCACACCGTTTTTTTGTGTCCAAAAATGAATCGAGGAGCCCGGCTCTGCTGAGCCGGAGTACCGCGTCATGATACCCGCAATGCGCGCTGACCTGGCCGCAGGAGCAGAGAGCGCAGTTTACGGAGCAGAGACGGTGATCTCTGCCGGGCATAGTGCGTTGAAGTGACGCAGGTTGTACGTCAGAATTCGATCACATCCCTCTTTGCGCGCCGCTGCAAGGTGCAGAGCATCGTAGATGATGCCGCCGCTAAGGCCCGACTCGGCGACTATGCGGATGGCGCTACGGTAGTCCTCTGTATCGAGGGCAACTACCGTGAAACGCGGCAGGATACTCTCCTCCACAAGCCTCCGCGCTTCCGGGGCGGTAATCCGACGCCGCACGGGCAGTGAGGTCAAGACAGAATAACACTCAACCAGCGCATGGGTAGAACACACGCCTCGATTGCCGTCGGAGGTTCCGCGAATGAGCGCGGAAAAACAGGCGGGATGGTTTGCCAGCTGATCTACGAGTGCCGGGACCAGAACTGAAGTGTCAAACAGCACGTTCACTCGGGTGGTTCCTCGGCAACAAGATCTGAGTCACGGTTTGACCGGTCACGATTGACAAAACCCGCTATGTCCAGATCCACCGGCTCCGGCCCGTGATGAATCAGCACTCCCTGTTTGCGCAGCAGCGACGGCTCCTGGTCTACGGGGCGAATTCGAATTCCATCCGACTCCACCTCGAGCTCGAGAGCGGTACCTGCAATCAGGTGGAACCGATCGCGAACCTGCTTGGGTACAACGATCCTGCCTGACCTGTCAATGGTAATCTGCATGGTGAAATGGTAATATGGCTGCCACTGCCTGTCAAGCCGACGAGGTCCCGGGCTGCAGGCTGATCAGGCCTCAGTATATTGAGTAACATTACTCAGCATGTTGAGTAATCCGTCCGACGCCCGACAGCGCCCGCATGCGGCGAATGTGAGCTCTTCTATTGGCGCGAGCGAAGCGCGGAAGTGGATTTGGTGGTGCGCGAGGGACGCCGCATCATCGGGATCGAGGTCAAGAGCGCAACTGCGGGCAGGCTGAGGTCCGGCTCTGATGCGTTTGCGGATGCGTTCAAGCCGCAACGCACACTGCTGGTTGATGGCGACGGTCTTCGGAGGCGGCTGAGTCACCCGGCCTGCACGTCCTGGAGATGAGGCGGTGGCTTTCCGAGCGGTGTTAACAGCCGGTTCCGTGTGTCGGCTACACCCAGCGCGTCACGAAACCCTGCTGCTCGAAGTGCGGATCGAAGGCGAAGGCTCTGTCGCAGCCGTT
>REDW01000033.1 GCA_007693325.1 Spirochaetaceae bacterium | reverse complement strand
TTTCGAGAGAAAGAACTTGTAATCCAATCGCAATCGTGCCGGTGACGCCCCGCGCTGCCTCGAAGCGCACTTCAACCGGCAGCACAAACAGCTTATGACTGGTGCCGATTTTGTTGTTTACCCTGTCTGAGCGGCCTACAGGGGGGCGAAAGGGGCGTTACGGCGCCCGAACAACAAAATCGGCACCACTTCCAAACGGTTTACCTGAGCGACGCGTTGTATTTCCACGGCTGCCGGTGTAGTCTGGGATTTCTGGGAAACCCGGCGTCTGTGGAGTAAGAAAGTGAGAGGAATCATACTGGCCGGCGGCCACGGTACCCGCCTCTATCCGGCAACGCAGGTTATCTGCAAACAGCTGCTGCCGGTCTACGACAAGCCGATGATCTACTACCCCTTGAGTAACCTGATGCTGGCGGGCATCCGCGAGGTGCTGGTGATCTCCACCGCGCAGGATCTGCCGCGCTTCCGCGACCTGCTGGGGGACGGATCGCGCCTCGGTATCAGCCTCAGTTACGCCGAACAGGCCGAACCGCGCGGGTTGGCCGAAGCGTTTATCATTGGTGAGAGCTTCATCGGTTCCGACAGTGTCTGCCTGGTACTGGGTGACAACATCTTCTACGGCCACACGCTGCCCGAGATGCTGCAATCCGCGGCGCGTATCGGCCGCGGCGCGCGCGTTTTCGGCTACTACGTGCGCGATCCCGAGCGCTACGGAGTGGTGGAGTTCAACGCCGACGCAAAGGTCATATCGATTGAAGAGAAGCCGGCACAGCCCAGGTCCAACTACGCGGTGGTCGGAATCTACTTCTACGACAACACGGTGATAGAAGTGGCCCGCGGGCTCAAACCGTCGGCACGCGGCGAGATCGAGATCACCGACGTCAACAAGCACTATCTTGAGCAGGGCACCTTGACAGTGGAGCTGATGGGGCGCGGCTTTGCCTGGCTTGATACCGGCACCCACGAGTCGCTGGTGGACGCTACGCTTTTCGTCAAGACAATTGAAGACCGCCAGGGCCTGAAGATCTCGTGCCCCGAGGAGATCGCCTACAAGATGGGCTACATCGATGAATCCGGTCTGCGCGCCGCTGCCGAGCCACTGCTCAAGTCCGGCTACGGCGAATACCTGATGGGTCTGCTGGAGGGCGGCAGATAGCGGCGAGCCGATAGAGCTTGAACGGCGGCAAGCGGTTGCGCGAGTATTGCGGGTTGAGCTGATACGCTGCAGCGAACTCGCAGTTCGAGGTTGTCGATGCGGCCTTCAAGTTGCAGCAGGTGGGGCAGGGTGATATGGTTGCATTCACTGCTGCAGAACGGAGAACTCTTCATCCTTCGTTAGCGCCACAAAGGCGGCGACAACCTCGGGGTCGAAGGCCGTGCCGGCGCTTTCCTGGATAGCGGCCACCGCCTGCGCGGTCTCCAGCCGCGTTCGGTGCGGCCGGTCGCAGGTAAGCGCGTCAAAGACGTCGGCAACCGCGATGATCCTGCTGGCCAGCGGAATGTCCTCTCCGGTCAGCCGGTCGGGGTAGCCGTCACCGTCAAAGCGTTCGTGGTGGTGCAGCACGTGCGGAACCGCCTGGCGCAGGTACGGCACTTCTTCTATCATGCGCTTGCCGTCGTTGGTGTGCCGCTTGACCTGCTCGTACTCGTCCTCGGTAAGGGCGCGCGGGTGTTTCAGGATTTCGCCGCTGACCGTGATCATGCCGACATCGTGCAGCAATCCCCCGAGCTCGAGCTTGCGGATCTCGGAGTCCGGCAGCTCCATGCGCCGTCCGATCGCCATTGACAGCGCGGCAACGCGGGCCGAGTGTCCAACCAGGTAGCTGTCGCGTTCTTCAATTGCGCGTACGATAGTCCGCACCGTGTCCAGGTACGCCTCGGCCAGCTCGCGGTTCTTGCGCGTCAGCTGCCACACCAGCAGCGCGCCGGTCTCGCGCAGCCGCGCGCTGAGCTCCTTCATGATGGCGTAGGCAATCTGCGGCGCCGCGTGCAGCAGGCGTTCAAAGTCCTTGTACGAGACCTGCATAACGTTGGTAGGTTCCACCGCGCGCGCGGTTGCTGACCGCGGCCCTTCGTCCAGAATGGCCATCTCGCCGAAGAACTCACCGTCGCTGTAGATGCCGAGCACAAACTCTTCGCCGTCTTCGAAATTCTTGGAGATCTGAATCTTGCCGCGGTGTATGATGAAGAAGGTATCGGCCGTAGTGTGCTCTTCTATGATAACTTCTTCAGCTTCGTAGCTGCACTCGGTTACAATAGCGGCGATCTGCTTCAGCTCCCGTTCAGGGGTCTCGCGGAAAAACGAGATCTGCTTGAGTTTGGTCAGGATGGTCTTTTCGGACGTACCGCAGTTCCCCCTTCAGTCTGATCTGCATCCGGTAGCATGAATATACGCCCGCCGCAGGACGAAAAACAAGCCGCCGGCCAAAGGAAAATCTAAACCTGCGCAAGACAGTCCACTAAAAATCGTAAAAGCCGCTCAAAAGCGCTACAATTACAGACAGATATATGCCCCATCTCCTGTTTGTGGACAGTAACGAGGAACTCGGCGAGGACGTTTGCAGCTATTTCCGCAGCGCGGGGGCGCAGATAGAGTACGCGGCGGATTACCCGGGCGCGCTGTCGCAGATCCGCGAGCAGCGCTTCGACCTGGTGATCGCCAACGTGAAGATCTCCGGCGGCACCATCCGTGACATGCTGCGTGAGATTCAGCAGCAGGAGCCGCCGCCGGTGCTGCTGGTGAACTCCGAGGTGGATACGGTGGACGAGGCGGTGCGCGTGGTCAAGGAAGGCGCGTTTGGCATAGTGCGCAAGCCGTTTCACATCCCCGAGCTGATGTTCCATACCAAGCGCGCGCTGGAGCAGCGCGGACGCGGCCAGCGTGCATTCTCGCGTCCGGAGCGCTTTACCGACGTTTACCAGCCGGCAACGTTCATTGGCGAGTGTCCCGAGATCAAGCGAGTGTTCGACATGGTGTCGCGGGTGGCCAGGACGCGCTCCAGCGTGATCATTACCGGCGAGACCGGAACCGGCAAGGAGCTGATCGCCGGGGCAATTCACCACAACAGCGACCGCTCGGGCGGTCCGTTTGTGCGCGTAAACTGCGCCGCCCTGCCGGAGACACTGCTGGAAAGCGAGCTGTTCGGCTACGAACGCGGTGCGTTTACCGGCGCCGAGCGCACGCGCATCGGCCGTTTCGAGCAGGCCGACGGCGGCACCATCTTCCTGGACGAGGTTGCCGATATGAGCCTCTACACCCAGGCCAAGGTGCTGCGCGTGCTGCAGGAGCGCGAGTTTGAGCGCGTTGGCGGCAACCAGACAGTCAAGACCGACGTACGGATCATTTCCGCCACCAACCGCAACCTGCTGGCGCTGATGGAGAGCGGCGAGTTCCGCGAGGACCTCTACTACCGGTTGAACGTGGTGACCATCCACCTGCCACCGCTGTGCGAGCGCGGTAATGACATCCGCCTGCTGGTGCAGTTCTTTGTGCGCAAGTATTCACTGGCGGTGCACCGGCGCATACGCAGCATGCACCGCGAGGCGCTGGAAATGCTGACCAGCTATCACTGGCCCGGCAATATCCGCGAGCTGGAGAATACCATCGAGCGCGCGGTTCTGCTGACCGAGGGTGACATCATTACCGCCAACGAGCTGCAGCTGCTGTTCGCGCGGCGGCCGCGCGGAGGGGAGCAGTCAGACAGCAACGAAGATGACGGCCAGATCAAGCTGCCGGCCGACGGCGTCAAACTGGAAGAGGTCGAGAGAAGCCTGATCATCCAGGCGCTGGAACGCAGCAACTGGGTGCAGAAGGACGCCGCCACGCTGTTGAACGTCTCAGGCCGCGTTTTCAACTACAAGATCAAGCGCTTCAGCATAACCCACCCCAGCTGGAGGCAGAACCGTTGATGGCCGCCGCTAACCACACTCAGGCGCCACCGCGGCGCAGAGCTCGGGCGGCGTGGATCATACCGCTGCTGCTTGCCGCCTGGACCGCCGGCATGCTGGCGCTGACCATGGCGCCGCTGGAAGAAGTGCGCGCCGGGATTTCGTTCAGCATCACCAAGCTTGGTCACACGGTGCTCTTCTTCGGCTGGACGGTGCTGGCCGGGCTCTACGTGATGGTCTTCCGCGGCAACTGGGGCGTACGGCTTGTGCCGCTGCTGATTGCCGGAACGCTGTTCGGTGTGGCTATCGAGCTGGCGCAGCTGCTGCTGCCGTTCGGCCGCTCGGCGCGGCTCCTGGACGTAGTGATGAACGCCATTGGCGCCGCCGCGGGCTGCCTGGTGCTGCAGCGGGTGCGGCGGCGCTACGGCGAATAGGGCGTAAAACGCACCCAGTCGATGTAGTAGTAGATCTCGGTGTCGGCTGCCGGTGGGCCCAGGATCCAGTTGCCGGCACCGGGGGTTCCCGGCTGATACATGGCCGACCAGAAGTTGAACTTGAGCATGTACGGCGCGTCTATCCAGCCGGCCTGCTGGTCGTACCAGTACTCGTAGAGCACTATGTCGTCAACAAACCACTGAATGCGTTCAGGACTGATATCAAAACCCCAGACGTGAAAATCCGCTGCAGGATTGAACGGCAGTTCTACCTGCGTGGACCAACTGCTGAAGTCGGCTCCGTGAACCGCAAGATGAACCTCGCTGTGGTCGTCACCGATGTTGACTGTCACAAACTCGATGTCGATTTCCTGGCGAGTCTGCCCACCGCCGTCGCGCCAGTCTATGGTGTACATTGTCGGCAGCACGCCGTCCTGGTCCGGAGGCTTCAGCCGTGCTTCCCAGCGCCCGTAGCCAAAGTCGTCCCGCCGGGTCTGGATTGCGGAACTCTTGAACAGCCCGGTCTCCTGGTAGTACTGCGTGTCGTACTCAAACACCATTACCAGCATGTCATCCTGCACGTAGACCCGATCGCGGCTCAGGCGCCCGCCGTGTTCGGTCCAGGTCCCGATCTGCCAGACCGCAGTGTCAATCTCACCGTCCTGGAAGGTGTCAATGAAGTCATAGGACGGCTCTGAACCGCCGGAATAGACATGCAAGCTGTGCGTGGCTGAACCCGAGCGCCGTCCGTCCGAGCTGTAGGCCACCAGGTCCAGCCGGTAGTTACCGGTTGGCAGCTCGGCGCCCAGCTCAATCTGTTGCCCGTTGCCGGCGCTGCTGCCGTTGAGGTACCAGGCGAAGAAGAGCTGCTGGTCGGCGGCGTTGGCAACTACAGCTGACAGCTGCATTACCGTGCCGGTTTGCATGCTTTCCAGCGCACCGCCGATGGTTACCTCAAGCGGCCGGTCGAGATCGGGCGTGATCTCCACGTCAACAGCGCCGGCGGGCTGGTTCAGCTGGTCAAAGACAATGCTGCCGCTGGTGCGGGCGTCCTCGGCAATTCGCACCGTTGTGGAAGCGCCGGCTACCACGCTCTCTCCGTCGCGCAGCTGCAGCGCAAGCGTGTAGTAGCCGGCATCGATGTCATCCGCTGCAAACTCGGCCCGGCCGTCAGCGTTGTTGGAGAACGGCAGCTGCCGTTCGCTGCGATCGTAGCCTAAGAGGCGTGCGTCCACGTCGGGAGAGGCCAGCTGCTCCTGCGGCCAGCGCACCTCAAGCTCCAGCGTACCTGGCCCGGGCAGCGGCCGCACCGCTATCGGCAGCTCCTGAAGGCCGGCAGCAACAATACTGACCGTCTCCAGACCGCGGCCAATCCGCTGCCCGTCGGCGTTATGGGCGTTCACCGTTACCGTCCAGGTGCCGGTCACCAGCCCGTCAACGCGCAGGTGGCGTGACTCTGTTTGGGCGCTGAAGCTCTCCTGGACAGGGCCCAGGCCGGTGACCGTGTAGCTTGCCGGTTGCATGCTGATATCCGGCAGCAGGCTCATGGACGAGACGGTGTCAAATCGCAATTGCAGCGACCCTCCGCCGCCGTGCGGCGATTCTGCGCCCAGCCCCGGCACTCCGCCTTCGCAGGCGGCAACCACAAGCAGCACCAGCGGCAGCAGCAGCAACGCGGGTACAACGGCGTGCGCTCCGGATTTATGGTTATTCATTGCAATTCTCCTGTCCACTGGACATACCAGCCGGTTGCCGGCTGCGCGTCATCGCACATGGAGCTGTGAAGCGCAGACTCGCTGTCCCCGGCTACCGCGCTGACCGCCAGCTCCCAGCTGCCGTAGGGCAGGATCTCCGGCCCAATGGTAAACTGCGGCTGATCCGCCGCGCTCTCTCCCAGAAGCTGCCAGTCATGGTCGCCGCGCAGGCGGGCGTAGATGCGGTAGCCCTCCGGCTGATAGTCGGCCGGGGCGTCCCAGGCAACGGTAAAGCGCTGCTCGGTAATCTCCACCGGCTGGCCCACCTTGTTGAGACTGTCCAGCTCGGCGTTCAGCTCCAGCGTAATTCCGTTGAAGACCCGCAATGCGCGGGCGTTGCCCATCACCGTCCGGCCGGAGTCGGAGAGCTCCAGTGCCACGCGGTAGACGCCGGTGGCAAGCCCTTCAAATACAGACTCGGCGCGGCCGGCGGCGCTTATCGTCAGCGGGTAGGCAGAAGTCTGGCCGGAGGCGTCGGTCAGCGTGACCGAGGCGTGCGGATCTACGGTCAGCTCGCCGTTCCAGAGCAGGGTCACCTGCAGGGCACCTTCGCCTGCTACCGGCTGCAGCGTGATCGAGAGGGTAACCGCGCCGTAGGCTTCCACCTCTACCTCGGACTGCCCGTGGAACAGCACCACGCCGTCGCTGTTGAAGGCCTCCACCTCAACCTGCCACTGCCCGGCTGCGAGGTCAGCTGCCGTGAAGCTGCCCTGCTCCAGCTGGCGCAGGAAGCTCTCTCCGTCCGGGCCGCTGCCGTGGAAGCGGTAGGAGACCGGCGTAAGCTGCTCCTGGTCTGTGGAGGATGTTTGCGGGGAGAGCTCCGCAACCGAAACCGACAGCGAGCCGCTGCGGTTGATTCCGCCTAGCGCCTGGCCGCAGCCGGCCAGGAGCAGCGGCAGCAGCAGCAGAGCTGCCGCTGCCGAAACAGCACGTCGCATAACCGCCACTACTCCACCTGGAAGCTGTGGCTGGCCGATCCCGAACGGCTTCCGCCGGCAGCAAAGACCACCAGGTCCAGGCGGTAGCTGCCGCGCTGCAGCGTGGAATCCAGCACCACCGTGGCGGCTGCGCCAACGTGGCTGCCGTTGAGGTACCAGGCGTAGTCGAGCTCAGCACCGTCGGCGTTGGTCACCAGCGCGGCTGCGCTCTGGCTTTCACCGTAGGCCACCACCGCGGCCGCACCGTCAATCTGAACTTCAAGCGGATCTTCCATGTCCGGCGAGACGATGATGTCTACCGTGCCGGTGGGATGGTTGAGATCATCAAAGCTGAAGTGGCCCTCGGTGTGGCCATTGCGTACAATCCTGACCGTTTCCACCGCACCGGCAATCACGGCGCCGTCGTCTGTAAGCTGCAGCGCCAGGGTGTAGTAGCCGGCCTCGGTTTCGGCGTTGTGGTAGTCTGCCGTACCGGCGGCCTGGTCGAGCGCAAACTGCAGCGGCTGCGGCTGACCCGCCGGCGCGGTCAGCGAGGCGGTGACCGCTGGTGCAGAAACCTGGTCTGCCGGCCAGCTCAGCCAAAGCGAGAGCGAACCGGTGCCGGACAGCGGCCGCACCGCGATGCTGACGGCAGCCTGGCCCCCGGGCTCAACCGCCACTGTGGATTTTCCGTAGCCGATTTCGGTCTGCTCGGCGTTGACGGCCGAAACCTCAATCTCCCATTCGCCGGCTCTGAGCCCGCTGATCTCGGCAGCACCACCGCTGGTGGTGGTTTCAAAACTCTCCCCGAAGGGCCCGCTGCCGCTGATTGCGTAGAAGGCCGGCTCCATGCTGGCATCCGGCAGCAGCGTCAGCGGCTGCATTCCGTCCTGGGAACTGATGGTGATCCGCAACGATCCGTGTTCCGCCGGAGCGTTGCTGTGGGGAAGATCACACCCGGCAAAGACGATCAAGGCGAGCGCCGCAAAGGCCAGGCGCAGGGTGACAGCTGGCTTACTTTTAGAGATTGTGTTGTTTTGTTGCATGACTGTCTCCTTATAACGTACGGGACAGCATAAGCAACTACCATGCCAACAACGCGCCTGTCGCGCAAGAACACCGCAAGTGTCCACCCGCGTGGGACTTAGCGGCTGCGGAAGAGGATTAGCGGCAGCCGCGGCCGCCGAGCATCGGCTGCCCGGAGAGGCCCGCAATACCGGAACAGAAAGCGGAGGTTACGATTGCGTAATCGGAAAGAGTGTTGTCTGGGAGGGAAAGA